>JAEUNS010000210.1 GCA_016790005.1 Zoogloeaceae bacterium | reverse complement strand
CTGGCGGCGCTTATCGCGAGCCTTCACCCGGAAACTCGGCGCGTGCAGGTTGAGCCAAAACTCATCTGCCCGGACGACCTGGTCATGAAAAGTCTTCCCGGGGTGTTGACTCAGGTGGTTTCCAATCTGGTGGTCAACAGTGTTCGCCATGCCTTCGGCGGTAGTATTGCCAAGCCCGAGATCACGATCGTCGTTTCGGGCGATGGCGACAATGTCGAGCTTGAATATCGTGACAATGGCCTGGGCGTGCCTGCCGAGTTGCATCAGAAGATTTTCGAGCCCTTCTACACATCCAAGCGTGGGCAGGGCGGTTCAGGCCTTGGGCTGAACATCGTGTACAACCTGGTCACCCGCAAGTTGCGGGGTCAGCTCGGTTTTGAGTCTGCCGTGGGCGAGGGCGTGTGTTTTAGGCTGCGGGTGCCGCGCGTGCTGCTTGCCGAAGCGCCGTTGGAGCCCCCGCCTACAGCCGGAAAATGAAGCTGATTCATTGCCGGGGTCGATCTATAGCCCAAGGCTCTTTCTGAACGCTGCTTCGAGTTCGGCGTAACGCCCGCTGGCGCGCAGCGCTTGCAAACCGGTCTCGAAAGTCTGCGAATACCTTTCTCCATCGGGATGTACCTTGGAGAATGCGATCCAGAAGCCGTCGAGTGAAACCGTACCCACCTTCTTGACCTTGCCTGCGGCGGTCGGTATCCGATTGATTCTGAGATAACCCGGCATTTCATTCAGCAGCACGAAGTCTACCCGCTTGGCTGCAACCATCTGGATCAACTGATCGTCAGATGTCGCACCAAAGCGGGTGATATTGGGGTTCTCCATCAACTCGGTCGGGTAGGTGTACCCGAGCGTGTAGCCCATTGTCTTCCCTTCGAGGTCGGCTGTAGTCACCTGGTTGGCAGCGGCATCTTCATGAGCAAAGATCGCCAACTCTTCATTGAACAAAGGGGTGGGGTGCCAATTGAAGGTATTCCGGTTGCCGTCGATGATGGTCGCGTTGAAGCAGCCCGCTGTCACTCCAGTTTCGGAATAGTGAAGACAGCGGGTAAAGGGCACCGCTAAAAACTCCACATCGATACCCTGCGTCTTGAAGGCTTCGCGAACCACGTCTACAGCAAACCCTTCAGGGCCGGATTTGTCGGCTTTGATCGAGGCATAGGGAGCCCAGTCATCCTCGACAGCTATCCGCACCGTTTCAGAGAATGCACTTGTTGCGGCCAGCAGGGTGGTGGAGGTGATCAGCGCCGTAAGCAACTTGTGCATGGTGGCTTCCTCTTGGTGCGGTAAGGATCGGAAAATTTAGATCCTAGCGTCAGTCGAGCCCAAAAGCCGGGTCTGGAAGAATCGTCAGAGGATCCTAGCATCGCACGCCCGGCCGATCAATCTGGCTGGTTGCGGGTTTCTTGCAGATCATGCTGATGTTCCGACCATCTCCTTGGCGCGATTGAAAGCCAGATTGCATGTCACCGCTGACAGACGGAATTTCGCGGACGATCAGACATTGAACAGGAAGTTCAACACATCCCCGTCCTTGACCACATAGTCCTTGCCCTCGGCGCGCATCTTGCCGGCCTCCTTTGCGCCAGCTTCGCCCTTGTACTGGATAAAGTCGTCGAAGGCGATGGTCTGGGCGCGGATGAAGCCGCGTTCAAAGTCCGTGTGGATAACGCCAGCGGCTTGCGGAGCGGTGTCGCCGACATGGATGGTCCACGCGCGGACCTCTTTGACGCCGGCGGTGAAGTAGGTCTGGAGGCCTAGCAGAGTGTAGCCGGCGCGGATCAAGCGGTTCAGGCCGGGCTCTTCGAGGCCCATCGACTCCAGAAAGTCCCTTTTGTCGGCGTCGTCGAGTTCGGCGATCTCGCATTCGATTGCAGCGCAAACCGCCACGACGCTTGCCCCCTCGGCGGCGGCGTGGGCCTTGACCGCCTCCAGGTAAGGGTTGTCGGCAAAGCCGCTCTCGACCACGTTTGCAGCATACAGCACCGGCTTGGCGGTGATGAGGCAGAATTGCTTGATGCTGGCCCACTCTTCCCGGGAGAGTTCGAGGGCGCGCACCGGCCGCGCCTGGTCGAGTTGTGCCGCGCATTTTTCGAGCACGCTGACCAGCACCTTGGCGTCCTTGTCGCCGGAGGCCGCGACCTTGCGGTAACGGTTCAGCGCCTTGTCGACGGTTGCCATGTCGGCGAGTGCGAGTTCGGTGTCGATGATCTCGATGTCGCGGATCGGGTCGATGCTGCCCGAAACGTGTACGACGTTCTCGTCGGCGAAGCATCGCACGACATGTACGATTGCGTCGGTTTCGCGGATATTTGCCAGAAACTGGTTGCCGAGTCCCTCACCCTTGGAGGCGCCCGCAACCAGCCCGGCGATGTCTACAAACTCGACGATGGCCGGCTGAATGCGCTGTGGCTTGACGATTGCAGACAGTTGCTCAAGCCGCGGATCCGGGACTTCGACGATGCCCACGTTCGGCTCGATCGTGCAGAAGGGATAGTTTTCTGCTGCGATACCGGACTTGGTCAGGGCGTTGAACAGGGTCGATTTTCCGACGTTGGGCAAGCCGACGATGCCGCATTTGAGGCTCATGGATTTCTCTCATTCCTGATTTTGGGAGGATGCTCGGACGCGGTCCGTGCATTTGCGCGCGTAGTTGCGGCGTTCCAGTTGCCCTGTACGAGCAAGGGCCAGATGTCGAGCGCGCGATCGATGGCGGCATCGATCAGGTCCTGCTCTTCGCGCTGGGGTCGCTTGAGCACGAAGTTTACGACCTCATTGCGATCGCCCGGATGCCCGATGCCGATGCGCAAGCGCCAGAAGTCCTGGGTGCCGAGATGGGCGGTGATGTCTTTTAGACCGTTGTGGCCGCCCAGGCCGCCGCCGAACTTCAGGCGCAGCTGACCGGGTGGAATGTCGAGTTCATCGTGTACGACCAGGATCTCGTTCGCCTGAATCCGGTAGAAGCGCGCGAGCGCCCCGACCGACAGGCCTGAACGGTTCATGAAAGTTTGTGGCATCAGCAGCCACACGCCTGAGGCGCGGGCATTAGCTACCATGCCGTGAAAGCGTGATTCGTGGCTAAAGCCGGCACCGAGGTGACTTGCCAGCCGCTCACAAAACCAAAACCCGGCGTTGTGCCGGGTTTGGGTATATTCGGCCCCGGGGTTGCCGAGGCCGACTACAAGGCGTGGTGGATTCGCCGTCATGAAACCGATTGCCGACGCCGTGGTCAGGCGGCGGCTTCTTCGCCCTCGTCAGTGCTTGCGCCGGTCTTCAACACGGTGGCCACGACCGGGTCGCCTTCACCATGGTGAACGACTTCGACGCCAGCCGGCAGCGCGAGCTGCGACACGTGAACCGCCTGATCCATCTCGAGGTCCTTGAGGTCGACGGTGATGAACTCGGGCAAGTCTTTGGGCAGGCAGGCGATATCGATTTCGGTAATGACGTGCGAGATCATGCCGCCGCCGAGCTTGACCGCCGGGCTGATTTCGCCATTGACGAAGTGCAGCGGCACCTTCAGGTGCATCTTCTCGGTGGCGCTCACGCGCTGAAAATCGAGGTGCAGGATCTGTTGCTTGAACGGATGCCATTGGGCGTCGCGCAGGACCACCGACTCCTTGCTTCCTTCGAGGTCGATGTTGAGCACCGACGAATGGAACGCTTCCTTGCGCATCAGGTGATACAGCTCGTTGTGGTCGAGCGTGATTGCAGCGGCGTCCGCACCGGCGCCATAGATGACGCCCGGCAGTTGGCCGGCGCGACGCAGGCGGCGGCTCGCACCCGTGCCCTGTTCCACGCGCTTGGTGGCCTTGAATTCGATTTGCATGTGTTGCTCCTGGTTGAATCAATCCGTCCGCGACCAGACGGATGGGTTAGGTCGCCGACCGTCGGGCCGACGACGAGAAATTTGCTTACTCCATGAACAGCGAACTCACCGATTCCTCGTTGCTGATACGCAACATCGTGTCGGCAAGCAGCGAGGCAACGGAGATCTGACGGATCTTGGTACAGGCGCGCGCCTCGTCGCTGAGCGGAATGGTGTCGGTAACAACCAACTCGTCGAGGTCGGAGTCGGCGATCCGGGCTGCTGCCGCGTTCGACAGGACCGGATGGGTGCAATACGAGAGTACGCGCCGGGCGCCACTCTGCTTGAGCGCGGTGGCGGCCTTGCACAGCGTGCCGGCCGTGTCGACGATGTCGTCCATGATCACGCAGGTGCGATCCTTGACCTCGCCGATGATGTTCATGACTTCTGAAACATTGGCCTTCGGGCGGCGCTTGTCGATGATTGCAAGATCGCATTCGAGCCGTTTGGCGAATGCGCGGGCGCGCACGACCCCGCCGACGTCGGGAGATACCACCAGCAGGTCTTCATAGCGCTGCTTGTCGAGGTCGGCAATCAGCACCGGTGCAGCATAGACGTTGTCGACGGCGATATCGAAGAAGCCCTGAATCTGGTCGGCATGCAGGTCCATGGTCAGCAGCCGCTGAACGCCGGCCGCCTGGAGCATGTTTGCAACCACCTTGGCGGTTATCGGAACACGCGCCGAGCGCGGTCGCCGATCTTGACGGGCATAGCCGAAATACGGAATCGCGGCTGTGATGCGACCTGCCGAGGCCCGCTTCAGCGCATCGACCAGCACCAGCAGTTCCATCAGATTATCGTTGGTCGGCGAGCACGTCGGTTGCAGGACGAAGATGTCCTTGCCACGAACGTTCTCGAGCAATTCAACATTGACTTCGCCGTCGGAGAAGCGACCTACCGTCGCCGAACCGAGGGATATGCCCAACCTGCGAACGACATCCGATGCAAGCTTGGGGTTGGCGTTGCCGGTGAAGACCATCAGGCTGCCACGGGGCATGACCGATTCTCCGCTACCGAAAATAAAGTTGTGACCCTAAAAACAACTCGGGCAGGCCTGTGAGCCTGCCCGCATTGTAGTGGCTGGGGAAGAAGGATTCGAACCTTCGAATGCCGGAATCAAAATCCGGTGCCTTGACCAACTTGGCGACTCCCCAAGAAACTTTTCTCGCCCTTCATCAAACCCAGTCGAGCAAAGGATGACACGAAATGCTGCGCGTCTTCCAGGCCCGCCATTTTGAGGGGCAATGCTCAATGATGCGTGATGCTTCCGACTCGCTCGCGACTTGCGCGAATATACACGAACCCGAACCTGTCATTCGTGCTGGCGCTTGCTGACTGAGCCAGTCGATCGCATCTTGCACCGCCGGATACCGACTGCAGGCAACTGGCTGCAAGTCATTTCGGCAGGTGCTCATAGCGAAGTCCGTAATTTTGATGGCTTCCGAATCGCGCGTCAACTCCTTTGCAGCGAAAATTTCTCGGGTGGGAATGCTGACACCCGGTGACAGCAATACATAGAACGCAGGCTCGAGCACAAGGGGCTGAAGGTCTTCGCCGATACCCTGGGCAAAGGCGTCGCGCCCGAAAATGAAAAAGGGGATGTCGGCTCCCAGCCGCAATCCCAGCGAAGCCAGGGTTTTTCGATCGAGACCGGTCTGCCACAGACGGTTGAGCGCGAGCAGCGTGGTGGCAGCGTCCGAGCTTCCGCCGCCCAGGCCGGCCCCCATTGGTATGCGCTTGTCGACCCTGATGTCGGCGCCCAGGCGACAGCCGGTTTCGGCCTGCAGCAACGCGCCGGCGCGAACAACGAGATCATCCCGCTCCGGCACGCCCTCGACGATATTGGTGCGCCTCAGCAAGCCGTCGTGACGTATGCCGAACGACAGGCTGTCGGCCAGCTCTATCAGCCGAAACGCGCTTTGAAGCAGGTGGTAGCCGTCGGGGCGTCGTCCCACGACGTGAAGAAACAGGTTCAGCTTTGCCGGGGCGGGGCAGTCGTCAAGACGGGTCAGCGCTGGTCGGTCCATTGGTCGATCACGAGTCGGATGCGGGTTTCACCCCAAGTCGCTTCGAGGCGGCGCGGGGGTGAGTCGGGGGCGTCGTCGGCATACACGGCATAGTCGACGATCCAGCCGGCGTCGCTGATACGGGTCGGGCGGCCAAGCGCGTCTCGATGCAGCACGCGCGCGCCGTCGCGGGCGACCGCTTGAACCCAGTAGCTCAGTCCGTCTACCGGGGTGCCGGCCCCGAAAAGCTCGGGTATCACGTCCTGTGCACTGGCTGCGGCTCTTCGCTCGCCGTCGGCGGTTTCGAGGATCGCGCCGTTGGCCGTGCTGGTCAGCCGCGCCACGATCTGCCCCAGGGGACTGAATGCGGTCCATTGGTCGCGGTAGGGGGTATGCACCCAGATGACCGGCCCGTTTGCGTTGCGAACGCCATCCGTGGCGGCGAGTCGCCCCTCTAGTGTGAAGTTGTCGGACAGGGTGCGTGACGCGATGGGTTGGGAAGGGTCGGTCGCGGGCAGGGTGCAGGCACTCAGGCCAAGCGTCAATGCGGCCAGGCCCGCAATGCGGCGGAATCTAACAGGCGCAGTGCGAGCGATCGAGGCGCAGATCTGAAACATCGGCATGTCACTGTGCCGAGAAGCGTTTGACCGTGTCGGCGAGTGCGCTGTTTTCCGGATGCTCGCTCAGTGCTGTATACCACATCTGGCGTGCTTCGTCCTTGCGATCGAGAGCCCACAAAACTTCGCCCAGATGCGCGGCAATTTCCGGATCTGCCCGCAGACCGTAGGCGCGTTCGAGATGGGCAAGGGCTCCCGGCAGGTCGTTCATCCGAAAGCGAACCCAGCCCAGGCTGTCGAGAATGAAGGGGTCATCGGGCTGAAGTTCGAGCGCTTTCTCGATCAGGGTTTGAGCTTCGTTCAGGCGCAGACCTCTGTCGGCGAGCGAATAACCAAGGGCGTTGTAAGCGTGGGCGTGGTCGGGCTGTAGTTCGATCAGCTTGCGCAAGCGATCTTCCATCAGGTCGACACGGTCGAGTCTTTCGGCAACCATGGCCGATTCGTAAAGCAGGTCGGGGTCGTCCGGGCGGCTCTTGAGGGCTGTTTCGAGTACTTCGAGCGCGTCGCCATGGCGCTGGGCGTCGCGCAGCAGGGCGGCCTCGGCAATCAGGGCACGCTTGCGCCCGGTCTCGTCAGCCTCGATAGACTGTAGTTGCGCGCGTGCCTCGTCGATTCGCCCGGAGCGCGCCAGAATGAAGGCGATGCGCAGCTGTGCGTCCAGATGGTGTCGGCCCGGGCCGATCGCACCATACCAGCGCAGGGCGGTCTCGTCGTCCTTGCGTCGTTCGGCAATGTTGCCGAGGTTGAGGCGGATGCCGTCGGCCTCCGGATGCCCCGCGACCAGCGTTTGCTCGAAAAGCTTTGCCGCCGTTTCGAGATCGTCGAGCTGAAACGAGACCAGCGCCACTGCGAACAACATGTCGCGATCGCCCGGATTGGCGTCGAGCAGAGCCTGAAACTGCTGGCGTGCCTCAGGTAACTTCTGGGCCGAAACCAGCGAGCGTGCATAGGCAAGGCGGACGTTGGCGTTGTTGGGTTCGTGCTCGACCAGATCGGCCAGCACCCTGGTTGCTTCAACGGGCGAGCCAAGCTGGATCAGGATCTGCGCCTTGAAAATGGTCGCTGGCTCCCAGTAGGGGCGTAGCTCGAGTGCCCGGCTGATCGATGCAAGGGCGCCGCGGTTGTCATCGGCCCCAGCGCTGGCCTGGGCGCGGGCGAAATGGGCGGCCGGTTCTTTCAGATAGGGCTCGGTAAGGCGATTGACGATGGCTTTTACGGTTTCCTTGTTCGGCAGGCGTGCGAGTGCGCGGTTGAGCCCCAGCAGATTTTGTTCGAGTTGCTCGCTGTCGTTGGCCAGTATCCGGGCCAGTTCGATCTGGACTTCGTCGAGGCGTTCGCCGCCACCACTTGCGAGCACGCCGGCAAGAATCCTGCGTGCGTCTTCGGATTGGGGTTCGGCCTCCGACCAGATTCGCGCCGCCTCGATGGCGAGCGGTGTATTGCGCGCGAACAGTGCAATTTCGGTCGCACGCCGTGCAATTCGCGGATCGCGCGTCCGCCGTGCCAGTTGGGTGTAGGCCTCGGCTGATACGTCGATCTGGCCGCGTGCGCCGGCGATCTCGCCCAGCAAGAGCAGGTAGAGTGCTTCGGCAGTAAGCGGATGACCCGTTTCGATGGCGACGCCAGGCGCAAGATCGGGCGGCTCGGCCGCCCATGTCGCGGCAGCGGGCACCAGGCACAGCGCCAGGGCGATACTGCGAAAAAGCACTGAGAAATTGCAGTTCATAAGTCGAGACTCTGGACGGAAATTGCACCGGATCGGACAGAGCTTGCGCTCGATGTCGGTTTGCCGATGACGCGTGACGCGATAGGATTCACTTAGAGGCATACCAAGCAATTGCGTTCGCCCCATGTTATGCACTTTCCGCTCGCGACGGCAAGCCCGATCGCAGCGTTGTCGTCAGCCAGGGTGACTGCATGCCAGAACTTCCAGAGGTCGAGACTACCCGTCGTGGCATTCAGCCGCTGCTTGCCGGTCGGGTCGTGACCGGATTCAGGGTCCGGAATCCGCGGCTGCGCATTCCGGTTTCGGACGATATCGAGGCCTCGATCGTAGGGCAGACAGTTCGTGATGTGCGGCGGCGGGCCAAGTACCTCTTGATCGATTTCGACGCGGGCTGCCTGCTGGTGCATCTGGGCATGTCCGGTAGCCTGCGCTGGGTTGAAGCACAGGCCGTGGTAGAGGCGCATGACCATATCGACCTGGTGCTCGAATCCGGGGTGTTGCGCTATCGCGATCCGCGGCGTTTTGGCTTGTTCGCGTGGCAGCCAGGCCCGGGGGATGCACATTCGCTGCTGGCCCGGCTGGGGCCAGAGCCCTTGAGCGATGCTTTCGACGGCGCCACCCTGTATCGGGCGACACGTACGACCCGAGTGCCGGTAAAACAAGCCCTGATGGATGCTCATCGGGTGGTTGGGGT
>JAEUNS010000182.1 GCA_016790005.1 Zoogloeaceae bacterium | reverse complement strand
ATGGCTCGCCGTTCGCCGCCGGAAACCAGATTCTGTTCGACTATGCCGACGCCGAGGGCATGACCCACTTCGGCACCTCGGCCAAATTCATCGACGCCTGCGCCAAGTTCGAGATGAAACCGCGCCAGACTCACAGCCTCGTCAGTGTGCGCGCGCTGATGAGCACCGGCAGTCCGCTGGTCGCCGAGGCCTTCGACTACGTTTATCGCGAGATCAAGGCCGAGCTGCAGCTCTCGTCGATCTCGGGTGGCACCGACATCATCTCGTGCTTCGTGCTCGGCAGCCCGGTGCTGCCGGTGTGGCGCGGCGAGATCCAGTGTCGCGGCCTGGGCATGGCGGTCGAGGTGTGGGACGAAGAAGGCCGTCCGGTGCGAGAGACCAAGGGGGAGCTGGTGTGCACCCGACCGTTTCCGGTGATGCCGCTCGGCTTCTGGAACGACGCCGATGGCGCGAAGTATCACGCGGCCTATTTCGACAGCTACCCGAATGTGTGGTGTCACGGCGATTTCTGCGAGATCACCGCGCATGGCGGGCTGATCATTCACGGGCGCTCCGATGCCACGCTCAACCCGGGCGGGGTGCGGATCGGCACCGCCGAGATCTACCGCCAGGTCGAAAAACTGCCCGAGGTGGTCGAATCGCTGGTGATCGGCCAGGACTGGCCGCCGCAGAATCCCAACGATGTGCGGGTGGTGCTGTTCGTGAAGCTGCGCGAAGGCCTCGCGCTCGACGACGATCTGGTCAAGCGGGTGAAGCAGACTATCCGCGACAACACCACCCCGCGCCACGTGCCGGCCAAGGTCTTGCAGGTGGCCGACATTCCACGGACCAAGAGCGGCAAGATCGTCGAACTGGCGGTGCGCAACGTAGTGCACGGGCGTCCAGTGAAAAACCTCGAGGCCCTGGCCAACCCCGAGGCGCTGGCCTTGTTTCGCGACCGGCCGGAACTGGGTGCCTGATTTGGGCGCGCGCGGGCAGAAGCCGCCGGGGCCGATGTCGACCTCGCTGGTGGTCCTGATCCTGTCCCTACTGCTCGGGGTGCAGCCCGTCACGACCGACCTCTACCTGCCGGCGCTGCCGACCATCACCGCAGAGCTCGGGGCTTCGATGGCGCAGGCGCAGCTCACGCTGTCTGGGCTGTTGCTGGCGTTTGGTCTGTCGCAACTGGTGTGGGGGCCGGTATCCGATCGTTTTGGCAGGCGACCGGTGCTGTTGCTCGGGCTGGGTGCCTACACCGTCGCGGCCGTCGGCAGCATGCTTGCGGCGTCAATGGAGGCGCTGCTGATATGGCGCATCCTTCAGGGCGCGGCAATGGGCGCCGGGGTGATGTGCGCCCGCGCGTTGGTGCGCGACCTTTACACGCCCGAGGCGGGCGCACGTGCGATCAGCAAGGGTTTGTCGGGCCTGGGCGTGATCGCCTGCGTGAGCATTCCGGTGGGCGCGGTGCTGGCCGAATTTCTCGGCTGGCGCGCGGCACTGGCGGCGCTGGCGGTGTTTGGTGCGGTGAGCCTGGGCATGGTGGCCATGCGTTTCGAAGAAACCCTGAAGTCGCCCAATCCGCGTGCGCTGTCACCCGCCACGCTGCTGCGCACCTGGGCCGGCATCTTGAGCAACCGGACCTTCTGGGCGTTCGCGCTATTGGCGATGATGTCCTACGGCGGGCTGTTCACCTTTCTGGCGGCTTCGTCGTTTGTGTTCATGGGGCTCATGGACATCTCGAAGCCGCTCTATGGCGTGTTGATGTTCACGATGGCCGTCTCCTACCTGCTCGGCACCTTTCTATGCCGCTGGTTGCTCCGCCATCATGGCGTGCATCGTGCGGTGGCGATCGGCGGTGGGCTATCGCTCGCCGGCGGCAGTCTCATCGGCCTGCTCGCACTGGCCGGCGGCGAGGGCGTGTGGGCGATCATGTTGCCGGTGTATCTGTTCATGCTCGGTCATGGCGTGCATCAGCCATGCGGGCAAAGCGGCGCGGTGGGGCCTTTTCCGCATGCGGCCGGTGCGGCTTCGGCGCTGAGCGGCTTTCTGATGATGCTTTCTGCCTTCGCGATGGGGAGTTGGCTGGGTGCAAACATGGATGGCACGCGCTTTCCGCTGACCAATGGCATGTGGTTCTGGGGTGTCATGACCGCGCTGGTGGCCTGGGGGCTGGTTTACCGCTCCAGACCACGCCCGGCCTGACACGCCCCACGAGCGTTACGCCGGTTCAAACGCCCCAGACGACCGGCACGCCT
>JAEUNS010000171.1 GCA_016790005.1 Zoogloeaceae bacterium | reverse complement strand
GTTTGGTGAAAGTGGGCGAGGATGCGTGCCCGGGTCTCGCCGATGTCACCGTCGGCAAGCCGGGGCGTCCTGGAGAAAAGCGCTAATGACATGTCTTGGATGATGACGCCGGTGAGGGTTGGCGGAGACCGGATCGGTTCGCCTACGGCGATATTAACCGATGCGCTCAATGAGCAGTACGCGCTCTTGAGTGAGCCGGGGGCGACTTGGTTCCTCATCTGCCTGGCGCTGTTCCCGCGAACTCGCGGCGGGGCGGCTTGACGCTGCGGTCAGCATACATACAATGTACGTATGATCAAGTTCGAATGGGACCCGTCAAAGGCGGCGGCAAACCTGGAAAAACATCATGTGTCCTTTGAAGAGGTGAAATCCGTCTTCTATGACGAGTTCGCCGTACAGTTCTTCGACGAAGAACATTTATCGGACGAGGAGCGCTTTCTGATGTTGGGCTTGAGTTCGAGCGCGAAACTGCTCCTCGTCTGTCATTGCGTGCGCGAACATGATGAAATTATCCGGATAATTTCCGCTCGCAAGGCAACGAGGCGTGAAAGCGCGTTCTATCGAGGTAGCTCAACATGAAAGCCGAATACGATCTCTCCAAACTGAAGTCACGCAAGAATCCATACGCCTCCAAGCTCAAGAGACCCGTTACGATGCGGCTTTCTGAAGATGTGGTGGAATATTTCAAAGGTATGGCGGAAGAGGCGGGTATTCCATACCAAAGCCTCATCAACTTGTACCTGCGCGACTGCCTTGCCCAGCATCGCAAAGTACAGATCAAATGGCCCAATTCTGCGTGATGCTCATGGTGGCTGAGCGCCTCGAGTCATGACAGGGCCCGCTTACCTCTCGTCTTGCCATCCGTAACCGACTGTTGCAGCAGACGCCTGCTCACCGCCTTGCTACACCAGGCTGGCCTTGGCTGTGTGAGTGGCAACGAGCCGACGCAGCTCGGGAAGGCATGAACCGCACGCCGTCCCGCACTTCAACTTCGACTGCAGGCGCAGCAGATCCGCGCCATGGTCGAGTTCATCTTCGATCTGGCGCTGCTTCACCCCGTGGCAACTGCATAGGGTTCGGCCACCCGTGCTGGCGCCGCCCAGTGCTGCGGGAATGCGTGCGAGCGGGGCGAAGATCCAGGTGCGGTTCTGGGCCAGGGGTTCGCCCGCGACCATCGCGTCGCGCAGCCAGTCGATCGCGGCGATTTCGCCGACGAAGCGCACTCCGGTCAGGCGATCGTCCTCGATCTGCACCTGCTTGACGACGCCGCGGCGGGCATCGGCGAACGCCTGGGTGGCCTGCTCATGGCTGCAGCCGAGCACCGCGTCGATTGCGGCCAGTGAGGGCGCCTCGAGCTCGGCAGTGTGCGCGACGTGCACTTGCACCACTGGCCGCTCCTCGCCCTCGAGCCGGATCGCGGCATAGTCGAACGCACTCAGCAGAGCTTGCAACCGTGTCATCCATTTGCTCGCTTCGTCCTGGTCGCGGGCCACACGCATCCACGCCGCCTGTCGGCAGCTGCCGAGTGCTTCGATCGAGATGGCGCTGTGCTTGAGCGCTGGCTGGCACGACACCGGGTCGGTTGCGGACGACGTGATCGTGTTGGCGCCCGCATGCGCGAGCATGGCCTTGCCCCAGTGCATCGGGATCCAGGCCTGCCCCGGCGCGACCGCCGAATCGGCGACGAGCGGCAGCACTAGCGTGCCGCGCCTGCCCGAGATCTTCATCAAGGCGCCGGCTTCGAGGCCGCGGCGGGTGATGTCGACCGGGTTCAGGCCGATCTCGGCACGCGGGGTGTGGCCCCACAGCCTTGCCACCTTGCCGGTGCGACTCATGCCGTGCCATTGGTCGCGCAGTCGCCCGGTGAGCAGCACGAAGGGGTGGCGGGCGTCGACCGGCTCGGGGAGCAGCGCATGCCGGGTCGGAAAGCCGACCGCAGCAAAACGCGCCCGCCCGTCGTCGGTGGCGAAGTGGCGGTCTTCGAATAATCGAGCCGTGCCCTCGTTCGCACCGGCAGGAAAAGGCCACTGTACGGGGCCCCGGGCGTCGAGCAGCGCGTGCGAGAGACCGCTCATGTCGCAGTCGCGTCCCTTACTCAGGCCGACATGTTCGGCGAACACCGCGGCCTCGTCCGGCCAGGCAAAGGCTTCAGCGGACTGGCCCATGCGGGTCGCGAGGCGGCGGGCGAAGTCGGCCGCGATCGCCCAGTCCGGGCGGGCCTCGCCGGGTGCCGGCACGGCCGCGCGCACGCGTGCGACCCGGCGCTCGGAGTTGGTCATGCTGCCATTCTTTTCGCCCCAGCTTGCCGCGGGCAGAAGCAGGTCGGCAAAGGGCACGGTTTCGGTGTCGGCGAACGCTTCCTGCACCACCACGAATTCCGCCTGTGCCAGCGCGGCCTGCACCCGGGCCTGATCGGGCAGCGACTGGGCCGGGTTGGTACAGGCGATCCACACCGCCTTGACCTTGCCGCTGGCGAGTTCTTCGAACAGTGACACCGCGGTAAGTCCGGGTGCCTCGGGTATCACTCTCACACCCCACAGGCGCGCGAGCTCGCTGCGGTCGGCGGGGTTGTTGAGGTCGCGATGCGCCGGCAGCAGGTTGGCCATTGCGCCGACCTCGCGTCCGCCCATGGCGTTGGGTTGGCCGGTGAGCGAGAACGGGCCGGCGCCGGGCCTGCCGATCTGCCCGGTGGCCAGATGCAGGTGAATCAGCGAGGCATTGTTGGCAGTGCCGTGGTGCGACTGGTTGAGGCCTTGGCACCATAGCGACATCGCCGCGCGTGCCTTTCCGAAGCGGCGTGCAGCTTCGATGATACGCTCGGCCGGTACGCCGCAGGCCGTGGCAACGTTGCCTGGCGAGTATTCAGAGAGCTGGGCGCGCAGTGCGTCGAAGCCGCTGGTGTGATCGCGGATGAATTCGCGGTCCACCAGGTCTTCCCACAGCAGCACATGCAGCATGGCGTTGTAGAGCAGCACGTCTGAGCCTGGCGCGATCTGCAGGTGCAGGTCGGCGAACTCGGCGGTTTCGGTGCGGCGCGGGTCAACCACGGTGATGAACAGATCGGGGTTGGCGCGCTTTGCGTCTTCGATGCGGCGAAACACGATCGGGTGGGCCCAGGCCGGATTTGCACCCGAGATCAGCAGGTGGTCCGCTAGTGCGAGGTCGGCGTAGCTCGCCGGTACGCTGTCCGCACCGAGGGTGGCCTTGTAGCCGGCCACCGCGCTCGACATGCATAGACGCGAGTTGGAGTCGATGTTATTGGTGCCGACCAGCGCGCGCGCGAGCTTGTTGAAGACGTAGTAGTCTTCGGTGAGCAATTGGCCCGAGATATAGAAAGCAACCGCATCAGGGCCGTGCTTCTTGATGATTTCGGCGAAGCGGTCGGCCGCGGTGTCGAGCGCGCTATCCCAGTCAAGCCGTTGGCGAGGTTCGTCACGCCGTCTGCGCAATTCGGGGTGGAGCGCGCGGCCGCCCGGGTTGGCCGCCAGATGCAGGGTGGAGCCCTTGGTGCATAGTCGCCCGAAATTGGCCGGATGATCCGGGTCGCCACGCACGCCGGTGACGCGCCCGCCGTCATGTTCGACGATGATGCCGCAACCGGTGCCGCAGTAGCAGCAGACGCTGCGGACTTCCTGCGGTGGCGACTTGATGCTGGTGCTCGGGTTCATGTTTTACTCCACATCCTGCTGGTTCTGATTCGCACCTGCGGTCATTGCGGACTCCTCCCCCTTCAAGGGGGAGGTTGGGAGGGGGATGGGTCATTCTTGACGCCGGTTGAACCCATCCCCACCCCAGCCCTCCCCTTGAAGGGGAGGGAGCCCATCATCACTCGCCAGCCACCGCGGGTAACGCTGGCGCTTCACTCAAGCGCCATGGTCACTGGTTCTAAAGCTCCAGCCAGACCACTCCCGCATCGATCCGCGTGGCATAACGCCGGCTGCAACCCTCGTCTGGTGCACAGGCGCTGCCGCTGGCAAGCGCGATGTTCCAGTTGTGCAGCGGGCAGGTCACACGCGCGGTTTCGCCTTCGCCGTGCACGATGCCTTGCGACAGCGGGCCACCCTTGTGGGGGCAGGCGTCGGCGAGGGCGAAGACACTGTCGCCGGCCGTGCGGAAGACCGCGATGGCGCCCTCGGCGTGTTCTACTACCCGAGCCCCGAGGGCCGGGATTTCATCAAGCGGACACAGTTTCTGCCAGGCCATGGCGGTCTCCTTCGTTATCGAGCTTCAGCGAAATGGTCTTGTACTGGCGCGCCAGCGGTGCGGCCTGTTGTTCGGCCCACGGGTCCGGGGCGTCCTTGAGGGCGTAGAGCAGCCGCGCATACAAAGCTTTGCGGCTTTGGGCATCGTCGACCACCAACTTCTTGGCATGCTCGAGTCCGACCCGCTCGATGTAGTGGCAGGTGCGCTCGAGATAGAAGGCCTCTTCGCGGTAAAGCTGCAGGAAGGCGCCGGAGTACTCCATCACCTCTTCGTCGCTGCCGACCTTGCAAAAGAACTGCGCAACCTCGGTCTTGATGCCGCCGTTGCCGGCTACATAGATTTCGTAGCCGGAATCCACCCCGATCACGCCGACGTCCTTGATGCCGGATTCCGCGCAGTTGCGCGGGCAGCCCGAGACCGCCAGCTTGACCTTGTGGGGTGACCACATGCCGAACAGCATCTTCTCGAGCTTCACGCCCATGTCCATCGCCAGCTGGGTGCCGAAGCGGCAGTGCTCCATACCGACACAGGTCTTCACCGTGCGCAGGCTCTTGCCGTAGGCATGGCCCGAGACCATGCCGGCGGCGTTGAGATCGGCCCAGATCGCGGGTAGATCGTCCTTTCTCACCCCCAGCAGGTCGATGCGCTGACCGCCGGTGACCTTGACCGTGGGCACGTTGTACTTTTCGGCCGCAGCGGCAATTGCGCGCAGTTCGTCGGGGGTGGTGAGCCCGCCCCACATCCGCGGTACGACCGAGTAGGTGCCATCCTTCTGGATGTTGGCATGGGCGCGTTCGTTGATGAAACGGCTTTGCGGGTCGTCCTGCGCCTCATGCGGCCAGGTGGAGATCAGGTAGTAGTTGAGGGCCGGGCGGCAGGTGGCGCAGCCGTTGGGTGTCTTCCACTCGAGCGCCTTCATCGCGGCGGGAATACTCAGTAGCTTCTGCTCGCTGATCGCGGCACGCACCTGGCCGTGGGTATGGTCGGTGCAGCCGCACACCGGCTTGGCATGCTTGTCGACCGC
>JAEUNS010000162.1 GCA_016790005.1 Zoogloeaceae bacterium | reverse complement strand
AAGCAAGTGCCACCCTTGAGCAAGAAAACTTCAGCACAACGGCAAACGCTCGAGCCCAGCAGCCTTGCGTATGCCTTGGTTCAGTCCGCGCAGCTCGTTGCCCAGGTTTTGGAGGGGCAAAGCCTTGCTGACGTCTTTGAGGTATATGCCCGCAACCAGGCTTGGACCGATTCTGTTCGAGGGGCGGTGCGCGACCTGAGTGCTGGTTGCCTGCGTGACTACCGCCGCGGCGACTTGATTCTCGCCAAACTCCTCCATACACCCTTGCCGGCCGAGCTCCATGCCGTGCTGTTGGTGGCACTGCATCGGCTCCGCACCCGACCGGATCAAACCCACACCATCGTCGATCAAGCGGTCGAAGCTTTTGCCAGTCTTGCACCAGGCCTGCGCGGCGTGGCGAATGGGGTGCTGCGCAACGCGCAGCGCAGAAGCAAAGAGTTCGAAGAGGATATCAGGCTCGACCTTGCTGCCCGATATGCTCATCCGCTCTGGTGGATCGAGATGCTGCGAGCCGACCATCCGGACGACTGGGAGCAGATTCTGGATGCCGGCAATCAGAAGCCACCCATGAGCCTGCGCATCAACCATCGCCACGATGTCGAGCGCACCATGGGAGCGCTTGTCGAGCAATGCGTTGAGTTCGGTCGCCATGCCAACGGTGCACTTGTACTGTCCAAACCTTACGCCGTGTCGCAACTACCCGGTTTTGCAGAGGGTTGGTGCTCAGTGCAGGACGCGGGTGCCCAATGGGCCGCGCCTTGCCTGGATCTGGCTGATGGGCAGCGGGTGCTGGATGCCTGTGCTGCCCCCGGCGGGAAGGCGGCTCATATCCTCGAAAGTGCAGATGTCGCGCTGACTGCAGTCGAAATCGATCCTCGCCGGATAGCGCGCATCCGTAGCAATTTCCAACGGCTTGGCCTCACCGCGAGCAAGTTGATCAATGCCGATGTCAGCGCCATCAAAACGTGGTGGGACGGCGAGCAATTCGACCGCATTCTTGCTGATGTGCCGTGTTCCGCTTCGGGCATCGTTCGCCGTCATCCCGACATAAAGTGGCTACGCCGATCAGAGGACATCACTCGCTTTGCACGTCAGCAAGGCCGGATTCTCGATGCACTGTGGCCAACCCTGAAGCCCGGGGGCAAGTTGCTTTATGTGACCTGCTCGGTGTTCGAGCAGGAGAACACCAAACAGATTGCGCATTTCTGTGACCGTCATCCCGATGCCCGACGCCTGTCGCTGGACGATGGCCCGGGCGCCTATGTGCTGCCGAACGGCGAGAACGATGGCTTCTATTATGCACTCGTGCAAAAGCATGACTAGAGCCCTTTGGCTCATGCTCGTGCTCACTTTCAGCTTCATGCTGAGCCCCTCCGTGCATGCCGAACCCGAGATCAAGTATGCTGAGATTGTCCTCACCCAGGAGGGCTATGTCGTCAATGCCGACATAGATCTGGCTCTTAACTCGCGTTTGATCGAGGCTGTGAATCGCGGCGTAGCGCTGCACTTTGTTGCGGAGTTCCAGATCGAGCAACCGCGCTGGTACTGGTTCAACCGCGTCGCGGTCGGCCGCACGATCGAGTATCGCCTCGTTTATCACACCATTACCCGTAGTTACCGCCTGAGCATCGGCACGCTTCACCGCAGTTTCGAAACGATCGACGAGGCGGCCCGCACCATGTCACGGATCCGCAACTGGATCGTTGCCGCGCCCGATACCCTCCAGAGTGGCGTCTCCTACAACGCAGCGCTGCGCTTTCGCCACGACACAAGCATGTTGCCCAAGCCGTTCCAGGTCACCGCCATCGGTAGTCGAGACTGGAATCTCGCAACCGAGTGGATGAACTGGACCTTCCTCGCCGGGGCGATTCGATGAAGCGGATTGCGCTCATCATTCTGGCCGCAATCGCCGCAATCTCGCTGTTCCTTCTCACCTCAGCAAGTGCCAACACCGACCTCTTCGCAGGGGCCTATCCATTTTTGCTTGCGCTCAACGGTGCGATGGCGGTAGGTCTCGCCGCACTGGTGGGCGTGCAGTTACGTGGCTTGTGGCGCGACTATCGAGCCCATGTGTTCGGCTCGCGGCTCAAGTTTCGGCTGATGTTGATGTTTGGCCTGATGGCCCTGGTGCCGGGGGTGATCGTCTACGCAGTATCGCTGCAGTTCGTCGTTCGCAGCATCGACTCATGGTTCGACGTACGGGTCGATCGTGCGCTGGAAGGCGGGGTGGCGCTTGGCCAGAATGCCCTGGACTATCTGGTATCACAGGTGAGCGACAAGGCGCATGAGCTCGCGTTCGAGTTGGGCGAGATCGCCGTCATCTCATCGACTCGTCTGAACCGGATGCGGGATCAGGCGGGAGTAGCCAGCGCGACCTTGATCGCGCCGAACGGACAGATTCTTGCCACCGTTACCGATGGTGTGAGCGAACTCCTGCCCGAACTGCCTACCCAGGTGCAGATGCGCCAGGCGCGCCTGGCCCAGGTATTCAAGATCGTCGACAGTCGTCCGGGATACGGTTTGTTGATTCGAGTGGTGGTCCCGGTCACCTCACGCGCTTCTCTGGCGGAGCCCTCGTACCTGCAACTTACCCAAGCCGTACCGGAGACATTTGCCCAGCATGTCGACGCGGTGCAAGAAGCGCATCGCGAGTATCAACAACTGGTTCTTGGACGAAAGGGCCTGAGCAGGATCTATTCGCTCACCCTCACGCTCACCCTTCTGCTGGCCTTGCTCGCGGCCATGGCCTTTGCATTCGTTCTGGCCCGCCGTCTTGCGGCGCCCCTGCTGATTCTGGCAGAGGGTACCCAGGCGGTCGCACAGGGTGACCTGAGCCCCCGTCAGGCGCTTCCAGCCCGTGATGAACTTGGAGTCCTAATCCTTTCGTTCAACCAGATGGTGCGGCAACTGCTCGATGCAAGAGGGCAGGCAGACAAGAGCCGAAATGAGACCGAGGCCAATCGCGCCTACCTCGAGAGTGTGTTGGCGCATCTCTCGACCGGCGTGCTCGCTTTCGACGCCGAAGGCTACCTGCGTGCTGCGAATCGCGGCGCAACCGACATTCTTCGCGACGTCCTTGCGGGTTTCGAAGAGTTACCGCTGGGTTCGTGGTCGAAGCATGAGCAGTTCCGTGACGCCTTGATCAAGGGGTTTGGCGAGAACGACGGCGATTGGCATGAGCAACTCGAGATCGTCCATCGCGACAGCGCCCCTCAGACCTTGCTGATACATGGGGCACGCCTTCCGACGGCCAGCGGCGGTGGTATGGTTGTCGTGTTCGACGACATCTCGCGCCTGCTGGTAGCCCAACGTACCGCTGCCTGGGCCGAAGTGGCACGTAGGCTCGCACATGAAATCAAGAATCCGCTCACACCGATTCAGCTGTCGGCCGAGCGTCTCGCGTACAAACTGTCGGATAGGCTGGATTCGGGCGGGCGCGAGATTCTCGAGCGCTCGACCCGCACGATCGTGAATCAGGTCGAGGCGATGAAGAATCTGGTGAATGCGTTTCGCGACTATGCGAAACTTCCCAACCCGTCGTTGGGGCGCCTTTCGCTCAATGATCTCATCCCTGAAATCTTGCACCTGTACGAAGGCTCACGGGTAGCCATGCACGCGGATCTGGGTGACGATATGCCGTTAGTGCTCGGCGATGCAGCACAGATAAGACAGATCATCCATAATCTGTTGCAGAATGCCGAAGACGCCCTTGCTGAAACGGAGCGGGGCGAAGTGCAGATTGAAACCCGGCATGACGGTGATCGGGCCATCCTGACGATTCGCGACAATGGGCCAGGTTTTCCGCCCGAGTTGCTCGCGCGTGCTTTCGAGCCCTATTTCACAACCAAAAGTCGTGGAACAGGACTTGGTTTGGCGATCGTCAAGAAAATCATCGACGAACACGGCGGAGACGTCCGCCTGCTCAACCGCGACAACGGGGGCGCCGAGATTCGTATCAGTCTTCGGCTTGTAAGCCCCGATCAGTGACAGGGAAAAATGGCTAACATTCTTATCGTTGACGACGAAGTCGGTATCAGGGAGCTTCTGTCCGAAATCCTGCGAGACGAGGGGCACGACATTATCGTCGCCGAGAATGCCGCATCGGCGCGGGCTTCGCGTAACGCGAAGCGCCCCGATCTGGTGTTGCTGGACATCTGGATGCCGGACACCGACGGAATCACCTTGCTCAAGGAGTGGTCGGCCAACGGCCAGCTCACCATGCCGGTGGTGATGATGTCCGGGCATGGCACGATCGATACCGCAGTCGAGGCGACCCGCATCGGTGCCATCGACTACCTCGAGAAACCGATCGCACTCCAGAAGCTGCTCTCGGCCGTCAAGCGGGGCCTTCAGCGCCCTTCGGCACCCGGTGAACCCTCACCCCTGACCCTCGCAGCCTTTACCCGCTCAGCGCCGCTGCGCGACCTGCGCAGACGCCTGCAGCAGATCGCAGAAAAGTCCCGGGTACTACTGTTGCGGAT
>JAEUNS010000156.1 GCA_016790005.1 Zoogloeaceae bacterium | reverse complement strand
TTGATGTACTTGAAGCGAGCGTCGTCGGGTGTGCCGGTGAGGGCGCTGTGTTCATCCTTGCCGGGCTGCCACATGATCACTTCCTCGATCTTCAGGGCAAGTTCGAAGTCCTTGTCGGTGACACCTTTGGCCTCGTGATTCATGAGCTTGACGATTACAAAGGCATAGGATGCGGCAAGGTCGGGATGGTGGAAGGCGGCCTCTGCCAGGTGGCCGACAGTGTTGATCACCATCAGCGTGCCCTTCCAGCCGCTGGTCTTGTACTTGCGCCGAATCCAGCCGTCTTCGAGATACCAGTGGGGTAGTTGCTCCGTCAGCCGTGCCTTGATCTCGTCGTCGGAGTAGGGGGTGTTGGAGTTCTGTTTGCGCCAGCCGCTCATGTCATTCTCCTTGGGGTCTGTCGTTCAATGACCGCAGCGATCGTACTTCGTTCTGCCCGCAGCGGCAGGGCTTAGTTGCCGTGTTTTTCCTCGACCATGCGGCTGATCAGGCGGATCACCTCGTGGCTTGCCGTTTCGGCTACCTCGATCTGGGTGACGATGCGGGCGCGCACGCTGTCGTCGTTCAGCCAGTTGCCGCGGGCCGCATCGACGGCGGCGTGCACCGACTCATGTACCCGTGCGTGCGGTTTGTCGAGATCCCTGAAGGCGCGGGTGGCGCCGAATATGCTTGCTCCGGTGCCGTCGAAGTACCATTTTCCGAGGCGGCAGTTGCGATGATCCACGGCGATCTGGCCTGCCTCTTCGCCGACTCCGTTGGCTTCGACGCTGATGTAGGCGTTTTGCATGTAGATGATGTGATCCAGCTTTACCAGCGAAGCAAAGGAGCGGTCCTTGGCGCGGCTCAGATATTCGATCGTGGCCTCGGAGGATTTTGCGACCGAGGCGAACTGGCCCTGGAAAGTGTCGACTTCGGCACTGACGCGAGCGCTCTGTTCGCCGACCACCGAAGTCTGCTCGACGATGACATCAACCCGGCCTTTCAAGTCTGCGACGATCTGCGAGATTTCGGTGGTTGCGACCTTGGTACGCTCGGCCAGCTTGCGTACCTCATCGGCCACCACCGCAAATCCGCGGCCGATCTCGCCCGCGCGCGCCGCTTCGATGGCCGCATTCAGGGCGAGTAGATTGGTCTGGTCCGCGATCTCGGAGATGATCCGCACTGCGTGGCCGATGCTACCGCTGGCCGCGCCAAGCTCTCCGGCCGCACCTGCCATTGCCTGCATGTCGTGATTGATGAGTTCGAGCGCCGATCCGATCCGTTCGGCTTCTTCACGGCTGCGCGTTGCACCTGCCAGGTTTTCGCTGGCAATGTCCATTACCTGGTCCATTTCGCCGGTAACCCTGGCGAGGTCGTTCTGATTGCCGCGCAGATTGTTGAGCAGGTTGCCGGTGTTGAGCGCATGCAGTTGCGAGGCCAGCAGGTTGCGCGCAACGAATTGTGCGTTGTCTTCCATGGCCTGGATAGCGGTGTTGATACTCTGCAGTGAAACCGCGAACGACCCGGGCAGGCCGTGCGACAGGCCGCGGCGATGATACCGCCCCTCGGAAACCAGCCGGAAGCAGGTCGAGACTTCCTTGAAGTAGGTTTCGACCAGGTCGACGAACTCGTTGAACTCCCAGGCGACCTTGCCGACCTCGCCCAGCCCGGCGGTGTTGGTTACACGGCGGTGAAGATTGCCGGCACGGCATTCAAGGATGACTTCTTCCATGCGTTTGAGGGTGGCGATCGGACGCTGAAAGTGGCGCCAGGCGTAGTAGCTGAACGCAATCGCAAGTACCGGTATCACGACGATCGGCGCTTCGAGGCCGTGCAGCAAGGCTTGCCACATCGCCAGCGCGATGGTCAGGCCGACGAACACGAGGCAGTAGATCAGAAACTGACGGTCGAGGAAGGGGGAAGCGGATTGCTTGCGTGCGGTGCTCATTGCGGACCTCGGTCTACTTCGGGTGCTGGTAGTGGGCGACGACGTGGCGCTCGTAACTCGTGTCGAGCGCTGCAAAATGCCCGGTCAGCCACTTCACCGAGGCCTCCGGCGCCGTTGCCGGCCCAGCCTGTTGTTCGATTCGGAGCATCTGCTCATAGAGCGCCGTCGCTTCGCGAATTGCGTCCTTGGGGGCCTGGCGCCGAACCGAGAAGTAGCCGATCGCCTGTCCGCGGCTGTCAAAGTCTACCGTGACGTTGGCGAACACCCAGTAGTAGTGCCCATCGGCACTCATGTTCTTCACGACCCCGAAAAACTCATGGCCTGCCTTCAGGGTGTCCCACATCAGGCGGTAGACGCCCCGGGGCATGTCGGGGTGGCGAACGAGATTGTGCTGCACGCCCAGAAGATCGCGCTCGGCGAAATTCGAGATGCGCATGAAAACCCTGTTCGCATAGGTGATGCGCCCGGTGAGATCGGTCTTGGTGATGATCATGTCGCTCTCACCAACGGGAATCTCCCTTTGGGTCGGCTGAATTCTTGGTTTCAAGCGGGCTTTCCTCGATGAGTTCGATCAATCGCGATGGCCATGAACAAAGCGCAGGTTTCACACCGGATCGGATCGGTCAGTTGGATGCTTACAGGCTCGATTTACGGCACGCCGGGGCATGTACTTGAGCGTTTCAGGTTTTGCATGCCGATGTGTGTGACACTTTGGGTAGCATACGCTCCAGCGATGGCTCGCACAGCGCAATGCCAGCGCTCGCGAATCCGTCTTTCCGCCCCCTTTGCGATTTGACCATAACAGAACCGATGAACTACAAAGACCTACGCGACTTTGTCGCCCAGTTGGAAGCACGCGGCGAGCTCAAGCGAATCGCCGCGCCGGTGGACACCCATCTCGAGATGACCGAGATCGCCGACCGGGTACTGCGCGCCGGTGGCCCTGCGCTGCTGTTCGAGAAGCCCCATACCCGCGGCGTGGCGCATGAGATACCGGTGCTGGCCAATCTTTTCGGCACCCCGCAGCGTGTCGCAATGGGCATGGGTGAGGATATTTCGGCGAACGGCGACTGGCAAAACCCGTTGCGCGAAGTCGGCAAGTTGCTGGCCTTTCTGAAAGAGCCGGAACCGCCCAAGGGTTTGAAGGATGCGTGGGAAAAGCTTCCGGTATTCAAGCAGGTGCTCAACATGGCACCGCGTGAAGTGCGCTCGGCGCCGTGTCAGGAGGTCGTGCTGTCGGGGGCGGAGGTCGATCTGGCGCGCTTGCCGATTCAGCACTGCTGGCCGGGCGACGCGGCGCCACTGATCACCTGGGGCCTGGTGGTGACGCGAGGACCGGGCAAGCGCCGGCAAAATCTGGGGATCTACCGCCAGCAGGTCCTCGGTGCCAACCGGGTCATCATGCGCTGGCTGGCGCATCGTGGCGGCGCCCTCGATTTTCGCGATCACCAACTGGCAAATCCCGGTGAGCCGTTTCCGGTCGCGGTGGTGCTGGGCTGCGATCCGGCGACCATTCTGGGGGCGGTCACGCCGGTGCCCGACTCGCTGTCGGAATACCAGTTCGCCGGGCTCCTGCGCGGCGCCAAGACTGAGCTGGTGAAGTGCATCGGCTCGGATCTGCAGGTCCCCGCCTCGAGCGAAATCGTCCTCGAAGGTGTGATTCACCCCGACGATACCGCGCCCGAGGGCCCCTACGGCGATCATACCGGCTACTACAACGAGGTTTCCTCATTCCCGGTATTCACGATCGAACGCATCACCATGCGACGCGCCCCGATCTACCATTCCACCTACACCGGCAAGCCGCCCGACGAGCCGGCGATGCTGGGCGTGGCATTGAACGAGGTGTTCGTGCCCTTGCTGCAGAAGCAATACACCGAGATCGTCGACTTCTATCTGCCGCCCGAAGGCTGTTCGTACCGGCTTGCGGTGGTCAGCATCCGCAAGCAGTATCCCGGCCATGCCAAACGGGTCATGTTCGGAATCTGGAGCTTTCTGCGCCAGTTCATGTACACCAAGTTCATCATCGTGGTCGATGACGATGTGAATATCCGTGACTGGAAAGAGGTGATCTGGGCAATGACCACCCGCATCGATGCCACCCGCGATACAGTGCTGGTCGACAACACCCCGATCGATTACCTGGATTTCGCGAGTCCGGTGGCCGGCCTCGGCAGCAAGATGGGGCTCGATGCAACCAACAAGTGGCCCGGCGAAACCCAGCGGGAGTGGGGGCGCCCGATCGAGATGGACGCGGCGGTGAAGCAGCGTGTCGATGAGATCTGGGCGAGCCTGGGCTTGTAGCCGCATGCCAGGGTGCGAAACTGCAGCAAACTCAAACGCGGGGAGCAGCGATGAACAATGATTCCGGGCCGGGTGCGGCGATGGGCAACCTGGTCACCTATGCGCATCTCGTCTATGCCTTGCATGCCTTTGCGGTGCTGACCGGTGTAGTTGGCGCGGCATCGGTGCTGGGCAGCTTTCTCGCCAGTCTTCCGTCGATCGTGGCGGTGTTGATCAATTACCTGAAACGCTCGGATGTCAGGGGAACCTGGCTCGACAGCCACTTCAGCTGGCAGATTCGCACTTTCTGGTATGCGTTGCTGTGGTCGGTGGTCGGGGTAGCGTTGATCGTGAGCGTGGTCGGCGTATTGATCGGGCTTGCGGTGTTGATGGTGACGACCGTGTGGGTGGCCTACCGCGTCGTGCGTGGCTGGTGGGCGCTGGGTCAGCAGCGGCCGATGCCGACGCCATAGCCCTGATCGGGCCGCCGCTCAAGGCGTGTTCCACACCCACTCCATCAATGCATCCTGCGCAGCCCGGCTTGCCGCGGCCTCGGGGTCGTTGACCATCATCACCACGATGTGGCGGCGATTGTTGCGGTCGAGTACATAACCGGCAAAGGCCCGAACACCGTTGATGGTGCCGGTCTTGATATGTGCCTGGCCGCGCGCGGGGCTGTCGGCGAGACGCCGGCGGGCGGTTCCGTCCAGGCCGGCGATCGGCATTGCGGCGATGAACTCGGGCATGAAGGGGCGTTGCCAGGCGACCGCCAGCAGTGTGCCGAGGCTGTCCGCCCGAATGCGCTCGATGCGCGACAGGCCCGAGCCGTTTTCGATCATCAGCCCGGTTGTATCGATCCCCGCACTTTCGAGTTGCGCCTTTGCGACGGCGATGCCACTCGCTACCGCGTTCATCGAGGTCTTGTCGTCGGCGCCGAGATTTGCGATCAACTGACGCGCAATCACATTGCTCGACCACTTGTTCATCTCGCGCACGATGTCGGCGAGCGGCATCGAAGTGTCGGTGAGTAGCGGGGTGCCGTCGAGCGCCGTTGCATGGCGGACCTGCCCGCCCAGTTTGCCGCCCAGTTCTGCCCACAGGCCCTCGATCAGCGCGGCGGCAAACGCATCCGGTGACAACGGTGCTGCGCTCCAGTCACGGCGGCCGCAACTTGCGGGCAGGCTGCCCAGCAGCAGCAATGCCTGCGAGCGCTCGCGGCGCTCCAGCCGTGCATCGAGTTTTTCGTACCACACACCGCAGGCACCCGGCGAGGCGCTGATTCGATTGTCGATGACCAGGCCGGCCAGTGGCGGGCTCGGAATCACGTCGACAACCCCTCCGGCTGCGCCGGGCAGCAGGGTCAGGTTGAGCGTATTGAAATGCAACAGCAAGCCGTGCGGGCCGCTGTTGTAAGGACGCAAACCGCGTCCATCGAAGCTGTCCGGGTCGTGTGGCGGCAGGCGCAGCACGGTGGCGTCGAGCACGATGTCGCCGCGCACCTCGCGGATTCCGAGCGCGAGCACCTGCCTCAGCAACTTCCAGAGCCGCTCCACGTTTAAAACCGGGTCGCCGCTGCCGATGATCTGCAGGTCGCCGTCGAGAACACCGTTGCGAATCTCACCGCGGGTGGCGATACGGGTGTCCCAGGTTTGGGCCGGGCCGAAGCGCTCGAGGGCCGCGAACGCGGTGACCAGTTTCATCACCGATGCCGGGTTCATGGGCATGTCGGCGTTTACACTGAGGCTTGGCCGGGGTTGATCCACGGCCTGCACCCATACGCCGACGCTGGATTCCGGTATGCCAGCCCGCGCAAGCGCGGTGCTGACGGCAGAGGGCAGGCTCCCGGCCCAAGACGCAGCGGCCGGTGCGATCAGCATCGCCGCGGCGCTCAGGCAGCGAATCAGGAGCTTACGCGCCAACCGCGCTGTGTTCAGGTTGGGCTTGGCTAAGCGCACTGGGCGCATGTGGTGCGAGTTGGTTTGCATGGCTTCCGTCATGTGGCGCATCATTGGCCGCGCGGGTGGTCGCTACCGGGCTTCATCGCTACCAGGGCGATCATTGTGTTTCCCCAATCGCTACGACAGGACTATCGGATGAGCGGATTTGCCCATTTCGCGCGTGATGCCGAAGAGCTCGAGCGGGAGATCGTCAGGCGCGGCATCGCGATCGGCATCGACTGGGACGACGCAGCAAGCCTTCGCCGCTATGCGCGGGAAGCGCTGCAATGCACCCCGGAATGCAATCTCGCCAAACTGCACTCGCTTGATCCGCGCGAGAGAGCACTGGCCCAGCTGTATGCACTCTCGATTCTGATGCTGCTCACGATGAAGGAAAGCGCAGAGGAGGGTATCCATACCCACGGTGGGCCCGCCTGGAAGGCATTTGGCAAGGCCTTGATCGAAGAGTCCGAGCGACTCGGGCAAGAGAGGAAGGGGCAGGCTGGTCGTTAGCGATCTCGCGCGATGGGTGTCGCCAGCCGGCGGGTTCATTGTGGCTGGCTGCGTTACAGACTACGCGTCAGGCCGGCGGCAGCGCCCGTTCGAGGGCAAACAGGGCTTCGATGGTCTCGCGTTCGCGCACCAGAAGCACCTGCTCGCCATCGACGATGACCTCTGCGGCGCGGGCGCGGGTGTTGTAGTTCGAGCTCATGCCCATCCCGTAGGCGCCGGCCGACAGCAAGGCCAGCAGGTCACCCTGTTGCACCGCTAGACTGCGATCATGTGCAAGAAAATCACCACTTTCGCAGATCGGCCCGACGATCTCGAAAACCTCGGCGGTCGTTTCGCGTTCGCGGACTGCAACGACTTCGTGATAAGCATCGTAGAGTGCGGGGCGGATGAGGTCGTTCATCGCCGCATCGACGATCGCGAAGTTCTTCTCCTCGCCATGCTTGAGGTACTCGATCCGTGTCAGCAGCAGTCCGGCGTTTCCGACCAGGGAGCGGCCCGGCTCGAAGCAGATCTCTTCATGCCGCCCGGCGAGCCGCTCAATCAAGGGCGCGAGGTAGTCGGCCACCGCCGGCGGGGTTTCGTCACGATAGCGAATGCCCAGGCCACCGCCAAAGTCGAAGTGGTCGAGCGTGATTCCGTCGGACTTCAGCGCATCGACCAGCGCGAGCAACTTGTCGGTCGCTTCGGCCATCGGGGCAGGGTCAAGCAATTGCGAGCCGATGTGGCATGCGATGCCGCTGACGCTGATGTGGGGAAGCGTCGCCGCGTGTCGGTAGAGCGTGCGGGCGTCGTCGAACGCGACGCCGAACTTGTTGTTGCGCAGACCGGTCGAGATGTACGGATGGGTCTTGGGGTCGACGTCGGGGTTGACCCGAAACGCGATCGGCGCGCGCTTGCCAAGCTCTCCCGCGATCATGTTCAGACGCTCGAGTTCTGCCGACGATTCGACGTTGAAGCAGCGAATGTCGGCTTCGAGCGCCTGGCGCAGCTCGGCTGCAGATTTTCCCACGCCCGAGAATACCGTCTTGCCGGGGTCTCCTCCTGCGGCGATCACACGCGCGAGCTCGCCACCCGAAACGATGTCGAAACCGGCTCCCCAGCGGGCGAAGGCCGACAGTACTCCCAGGTTCGAATTGGCCTTGACCGCATAGCAGACCAGCGATTTTCGTCCTGCAAGTGCGGCCTGATACGCCGCAAACGCATCGCGCAGGGCCGACAGAGAATAGACATAGGTCGGGGTGCCGAAGCGGGCCGCTATCTCGGCGAGCTCCACGCCCTCGAGCGTCAGTCCCGTGGCCGAGCGGCTGAGGGTCGGAATGGGGAAGTCAGGATTCATTGTTGTTCAGTCGAGGTTGGGCCTGCTTCGTTATTGCTATCATCCTTGCTCGCAGCAGGCTGGGCCTGATCGGTCGCCGTGGTGGTCGGCGGCAGAACCAGTGGCCCCTTTATACCGCATGCCTGAATCACTGCGGTGCAGCCCACTAGGGCGATGAGGGTCGATAAGCGCATGGCGTCGATTGGCCCAAAAGCCGCAATCGTAACAGAAGGAGAGATGATGGATGAGATCGTGTTCAACGCCCTCGCGGATGCCGAGCTGGCGCGCGTGGAAGAGGTGCTGGAGGAGTGTGACGCCGAACTGGACATCGAATGCAAGCCCGGCGGCGTACTCGAAGTTGAGTTCGAAAACGGCTCGAAAGTCATCATCAACCGCCACACCGCCGCCCGCGAGATATGGGTGGCTGCGAAATCCGGCGGTTTCCACTTTAGCCCGCAGGCATCGGCCTGGGTGTCGGGGCGTGATGGTTCCGAACTCTACGCGCTGCTCAGCCGGGTGGTGAGCGAGCAGGCGGGCAAGCAGGTGATGCTTGCCCGCGGAGATGACTGATCAGCGCAGCGGGCTCAGGGTGCGCTCTTCGACGGGGGCGGGGCCCTGCGGCGTACCCTGCGCAGGCGCCGGGTTGGCCGGAGCCTCGTCGATGAAGTATCTCAGCTCAGGTATGTCGGGCAATTCGGGTCGGAGCGCGGCCGGCGGCGGGTTTTCCTGGTAGTGGAAGTCAACGTTGCCAGTCAATTCGTTGCGGTGTGACACAAGGCCAGCGGGCCGCTTACGCTCGCGCTGTGGCAAGTCCTTGAGCGCTTCGCGCATGTAGTCGATCCAGATTGGTAATGCCGCGCGTCCGCCGGTTTCGCCTTTGCCCAGATTCTGCGGCTGGTCATAGCCCATCCAGCTGACGGCAACGATGTCAGGGTTGTACCCCGCAAACCATGCATCCACGTAGTCGTTCGTGGTGCCTGTCTTCCCTGCCAGGTCGTTGCGGCCGAGCGTCTTGGCTCGGGTCGCAGTCCCCCGACGGACGACGTCCTGCAACATCGAGTCGATCAGCCATGCATTGCGCGGGTCGATCGCAAGCGGAGCGGTGCCACGGGCCACCGGTGGATCGACTCTTGCGACTGTGCGGCCGTTTCCGTCGATGATTTCGCTGACGATATAGGGTTCGACCTTGTAGCCGCCATTGGCAAACACTGCATAGGCGCCAGCGACCTGCCATGGTGTAACGGCGCCTGCGCCTAGCGCCATCGTGAGGTAAGCCGGATGCTGCTCGGCTTCGAAGCCGAAGCGGGTGACGTATTCCTGCGCAAACTGGGGCGACACCGCCTGCAGCAGGCGTATCGAAACCATATTCTTGGACTTGACCAGTGCATCGCGGATGCTCATGGACCCCTCGAACTTGCCGTCATAGTTCTTGGGTTCCCAGGCCTTGCTGCCGGTGATGCCGGCAGGGAAATACAGTGGCGAGTCCTCGATGTACTGTCCCGGCGAAAAGCCCTTCTCGAGGGCGGCGGAATAGATGAAGGGCTTGAAGCTCGACCCGGGCTGGCGTAGCGCCTGGGTCACATGATTGAACTTGCTGCGACGGAAGTCGAAGCCGCCCACCAGTGCCCTCACGGCGCCGGTGTCGGCATCAAGGGAAATGACGGCTGCTTCGACCTCGGGCAGTTGCACGATCGCCCAGCCCTTTTCGCCGGTATCCAGAATGCGAACGACCGCTCCCGGCCGAATCCGCCGTGTCTGGGGTGCGCGTTCGTTCAGCATCGGTGCTGCAAACGCCAGGCCCGCGCCGGTGATCTCTATGAAGCCGCCATGACGGTAGACCTTCACCCGCTTGGGCGAGGCTTCGACCACGATCGCGGCGAGCAGGTCATCGTAGTCGCGCGACTCTGACAGCAATTCATCGAGGCTGGCTTCATCCTTGCCCGACAGCGAAAGATCGGCGAAGGACTCGGGCCCGCGATAGCCGCGACGCTTGTCGAAATCGAGCACCCCCCTACGCAGGGCCCGGTAAGCTGCGACCTGATCAGCCATCCGAATCGTCGTGATGACCCGGATCCCGAGTTGATGGGCGTCTTCACCGAACTGCTCGATCGCCATCAGACGGGCCATTTCGGCAACGTCATCCCCATGCAGCGAGGCAGGGCCGGTGGCCCCCGACGTGGCCGGTGATGCGCGGGTGGCGGCGAGCGGCACGGGCATGTCGCGCGCTGCCTCGTAATCACTCTGTGAAATGAACCCCGCATCGAGCATGCGGCGTAGCACGTACTGCTGGCGAATCGTGGCTCGCCGGGGGTTGGTGACCGGGTTGAACAGCGACGGTGCTTTTGGCAACCCCGCCAACATTGCTGCCTCGGCAAGATTGAGCTCGTCGAGCTGCTTGCCAAAGTAGATTCGGGCGGCCGACGCGAAGCCATAGGCACGTTGCCCGAGGAAGATCTGGTTCAGGTATAGCTCTAGGATCTGGTCCTTGGTCAGGTTGTGCTCGATCTTGAGCGACAGCAGAACTTCATACAATTTGCGGTTATAGGTCTTCTCTCGCGACAGGAAGAAATTGCGTGCGACCTGCATCGTGATCGTCGATGCGCCCTGGCCCCGCTCACCGGTAACCAGATTGGCAAATGCGGCCCGACCGAGCCCGATCACGTCGATCCCCGGGTGTTCGTAGAAGCGCTCGTCTTCCGCCGCGAGGATGGCTTTCTTCAGCATGTCGGGTACTTGGGAAATGCCCACGAGCGCGCGTCGTTCCTCGCCAAACTCGCCAATGAGGTAACCGTCCGCCGTGTATACTCGCAGCGGGATTTTGGGGCGGTAGTCGGTGAGGACTTCAAGGGATGGCAGCTTCGGCCAAGCGAACATGATCGCCGTCCCGACTGAGGCCAGGCCGACGACGATCAATACAAGTATTAGAGTCAGGGGATAGAGTACCCAGCGCATCAAGAATCCAGGAAACCGGCAAACGCCGGATTATACGGAGGGGGGGCGAACTGCTCCAGTGCATTCTGTCAAGCTTTTGCTTTACACTTTGTATCGTTTATTGTTAGCATTTAAAGTAAGTAAGTATAATTTGAGCGTAACATAAAGAAATGAAAGGGTTTTCTTTGTGACAGACTTCCGCCTGTTCGGTTCGAAGGTTCGCCAGCTCGTTGGGCTCGATATTTCATCTTCATCGGTAAAGATGCTTGAATTGTCGGGAAGCGAAAAGGACGGCTATCGGGTCGAGCGCTTCTCCATCGAGGCCTTGCCACGCGACGCCGTTGTCGATGGAAACATCGTCAGCCTCGAGGGTGTTGGTGATGCGATCAAGCGGGCGTTGCGTCGCATGGGCGCGGGTGTGAAGCAGGTTGCGGTGGCACTGCCAGCCTCGTCAGTGATTACAAAGAAGATCATCCTGCCTGCCGGGCTGCGCGAGCAGGACATGGAGTTCCAGGTCGAGTCCGAGGCCAATCAGTACATTCCGTTTGCGCTTGACGAGGTCAATCTCGACTTTCAGGTGATTGGCCCATCACCGGCGAGTCCCGATGACGTCGAAGTCCTGATTGCGGCATCGCGCAAGGAAAAGGTCGAAGACCGGGTCGCCGTGGCGGAGTCTGCAGGCCTCAAGGCGGTGATTGTGGATGTGGAATCCTTTGCCTCCGAAGCCGCATTCGAGTTGGTAAGCCGGCAACTTGACGATGGTGGGCGAGATCGCATCGTCGCCCTTGTCGATATCGGCGCAACCGGAACCAGTGTGACGATGCTGCGAAACGGTCGCCAGCTCTACAGCCGTGAACAGCCACTTGGAGGCAATCAGCTCACACAGGATATTTCGCGGCAATACGGCATGAATTTCGAGGAGGCCGAAACCGCCAAGCTCTCGGGCGATCTTCCCGACGACTACGAACGGGATCTCCAGCGTCCGTTCCTCGACAGTATTGCGCTTGAAATATCGCGGGCCCTGCAGTTCTTCTTCACTTCCACGCAATACAACGAGGTTCACGACATCGTGCTTTCGGGCGGGTGTTCCGTGATGCCTGGCTTGGTCGAGGTGGTTCGCGGTCGAACCCAGGTGGCAACCATCGTGGCCAATCCATTCGTGGCGATGGCCCTGAACGCCAAGGTGCGCTCCAAGAGCCTGCTGGGCGTGGCCCCGGCCCTGATGGTTGCCTGCGGCCTCGCATTGCGGAGGTTCGACGCATGATACGCATCAATCTGCTGCCTCACCGCGAGGAGAAGCGTCGCGAGCGCAAGCGGGAGTTCATTGTTTTTTCGGTGCTGGTGGTCGTTCTGGGCGCGGCCATTGCATATTTCGTGCATACCTTGATCGTGTCGGCGATTGAGGCGCAGGAAGCCCGAAACAACATCTTCAAGACCGAGATCAAGAATCTTGACGCCGAAATCGCCGAAATCAAGAATCTGCGCGAGCAGATCGACGCCTTGCTCGAACGCAAGCAGGTCATTGAGTCATTGCAGAACAATCGCTCGCAGGCCGTTCATCTGATGAACGAGTTGATCCGCAATATTCCGGATGGTGTCTATCTGAAGTCGATCAAGCAAGCTGGACCACTGGTCACCCTTGCCGGCTATGCCCAGTCCAACTCGCGGGTGTCTCACCTGATGCGAAATCTGGACCAGTCTGCATTTCTTGAAAGGCCTGGGTTGATCGAGGTCAAGTCTGCTACCGTGGATAACCGCCGGCTGAGTGAATTTTCGCTGAACATAAGCATTACACAGCCCAGTGCCGAGAATGCCGAGGAGATCGTAAGATGAGCTCCAGCAAGCGATCCCTCGCGCGTAGTGTCGATTTCGCAGCCCTGGCGAACGACTTCAAGGGGCTGGACCAGAATGATCCGGGGCAATGGCCGCTCGCGCCCAAAGTGGCGGTGTTCATCGGCCTGTTCGTGGCAACGATCGCGGCAGCCTGGTGGTTTGATTGGCGCGAACAGATGGTTTTGCTGGAGCGTCGCGAAGCTGAAGAGCAGCAGCTGCGCCAGGATTGGGCCGCCAAGAAGCGCCTGGCCGTTAATCTTCATGAATACCGCCGCCAGCTCGAAGAGACCGACCGCCAGTTCGGTGCTTTGTTGAAGCAATTGCCGAACCGAGCCGAAATGGATTCATTGCTTGCCGACATCAATCAGGCGGGTCTTGGCAGAGGCTTGAGTTTCGAGTTGTTCAAGCCGGGTGTCGACGTGGTCAAGGATTTCTACGCTGAAATGCCGATCGCGGTCAGCATTGTCGGGGAATACGATGATTTCGGCGCTTTTGCGAGTGATGTTGCGCAGATGCCACGCATCGTGACCCTGAGTGATATGTCGCTCACGCGTCTCGAGGAAGGGAGGCTGAAGCTTGAGGCGAAGGCCGTCACCTATCGCTACCTGGATGAAGAGGAGCTTGCCCTGCAGCGCCAGAAGCAGGAGCAGGAGAAGAAGGACAGACAGGGGCGCAAGTAAGATGAATCTCAGGTATTCGCTTGTACTGGTTTGCGCTCTTTTTCTTGTCGCCTGCAGCGGAGAGAAAGACAACATTACGCAATGGATGGCCCAGCAGGAAAGGATGATGGTCGGCGGAGTGAAGCCGATTCCGGAGATGAAACCATTTCCTGTTGTCACTTATGAATTGCTGGGCACAATAAGCCCCTTCGAGCCGAACCGCATTGAGCCCGAGGCGCGCGCAGAAACGGTGACCGGTGGCCCCGACCTTAGCCGACCCAAGGAGCCCCTCGAGGCCTACCCGCTCGAATCGATTGGCATGGTGGGGGTGCTTTCACGTGACAATGAAGTGAATGCGCTGATAAAGGTTGATCAGACGCTCTACCCAATCAAGGTCGGGAATTACCTCGGACAGAATTATGGGGTCGTTACCGAAATTCAGGAAACAGAGCTCACCCTGTTGGAGTTGGTTGAGGACATGAACGGTGACTGGGTGGAACGCACCAGCAAGTTGCTATTGCAGGAGCAATAGGAGTTGACCATGAAAAGTAAAACAATGATGGTGCTCGTTGCTGCGGCTGGCTTGCTCGTCGCACTGCCACCTGCGGTTTTTGCTCAGGAATCGACGAGCGAGACAGAAGCGGTCGTCTCGGCGAGCAATCAGATCGAAAGCCTTGAGGTTGTCGAGCATAGTGGCACGACCTATGTGCGTATGCGGCTGACGACCCCGCTGAACGATCCTCCGGCGAGTTTCAGCATTGCCGAGCCCGCGCGTATTGCGTTCGACTTTCCCGATACAGCCAATGGCCTCGGGCGCACCCAGCAGACGATATCGCAGGGCGATCTCGTGAGCGCCAACATCGTGCAGGTAGGTGATCGCACCCGGCTGGTGTTGAACCTAACCCGTGTGTCCCCCTACGAAACCCGGCTCGAGGGGCGTGATGTGGTCATCGCGCTTTCGCCGATCATGCGCGAGACGGTCACCACGACCGCAGTCGGAGCCGCTCTGGCCAACTTTGCGGCACCGCGGGCAGACACTGCCTCTGTAGCAAGAAGTATTCAGGACATTGCGTTCAGGCGCGGCAAGGATGGCGAGGGGCGCGTCGTCGTCCAACTCTCCAGCGCGGATACCGGTATCGACATTCGTCAGCAGGGTGGAAACCTGGTAGTCGAGTTTCTCGACGCTTCGTTGCCCGATCAATTGCAGCGCCGTTCAGACGTAACCGATTTTGGAACACCGGTCACCTCGATGACGGCCCAGGCGCAGGGCCAGAACGTGAGGCTGGTCGTCAGTCCGAATGGTTTGTGGGAGCACAACGCTTATCAGAGCGATCGACAATTCGTGCTCGAAGTGCGTCGGATCATCGAAGATCCGAACCGCCTGGTTCAAACGGCACGCCCGGGGGAGTTCGGGGGCGAAAAGCTGTCGCTGAACTTCCAGAATATCGATGTTCGTTCGGTGTTGCAGGTCATTGCCGACTTCACCAACTTCAATATCGTCACCAGCGATTCGGTGCAAGGCAACCTGACCCTGCGCCTCAAGGATGTGCCCTGGGATCAGGCACTCGACATCATCCTGCAGGCCAAGGGTCTGGACATGCGCAAGAGCGGCAATGTGATCTGGATTGCGCCGGGCGAGGAGCTGGCTGCGCGAGAGAGAATGCAGCTCGAAGCCATGTCTCAAACGTCGGTGCTCGAACCGGTGCAGACCGAGAGCTTCCAGATCAATTACCACCGTGCCAAAGAGATTCATGCTTTCCTGAGCAATAAAGACCAGACGGTGCTGTCGCAGCGTGGCAGCGTGGTCTTCGATGACCGCAGCAACAAGGTCTTCGTGACCGACGTCGGATCGCGCCTGGCCAATGTTCGCCGGCTGGTGACGGAGATCGATATTGCGCCGCGCCAGGTCCTGATCGAGGCCCGGGTGGTCGAAGCCAACAAAGGCTTTCAGCGAGACCTCGGCGTGCGGCTGGGCTTTGGCGGCGTCGGAGGCAGAACCGTCGGTTACGATTCCAACGGCCGTCCGATCCGGCAGGGGACGATCGGCGGTGGTCTTGAGTCGACCGCCTCGAATGCTGGGCAGTTGGTTGGGGCCAGTGATGACATCTTCGATATCGAGGGAGCCGTCAGCGCCGTACCGGGTGGGCTCAACGTAAACATGCCCGCTGGCGCAGGCGCGAGCGCACTGTCGATGGTGTTGTGGAATAACGCCGCCACCCGCTTCCTCAATCTTGAGCTAAGCGCCCTGGAGTCCGATGGACGCGGTAGGGTCGTTTCAAGTCCGCGTGTCTTGACCGCCAACCAAGTCGAGGCGACGATCGAACAGGGGGAAGAGATTCCCTATCAGGAGGAGACGAGTTCGGGAGCGACCAATACTGAGTTCAAGAAGGCCGTCTTGTCCTTGAGGGTTCGGCCCCAGATCACGCCCGATGGGCGCGTGCAATTAAGTGTGCAGGTTAATAAGGATCGCGCAGCTTACGAACGTGCGCTGAATGATGTACCTCCGATCGACACCAAGAATGTTACAACCGAGGTTGTAGTTGAGAACGGCGGCACAGTCGTGTTGGGCGGAATCTTTGAAGAATCCGAATCGACTAATGTGACTAAAGTGCCACTGTTGGGCGATTTGCCTTATGTCGGTGCTCTGTTCAGAAACACTTACAATGAATCTCGGCGAAGCGAGTTGTTGATTTTCATCACTCCCCGCATCGTCAATGAGGAGTTGTCATTGCGTTGAGTCTGACTGTGTTTAAGGAGGCGCCGTGCGCCTTCCTTGTGGTTCTCGTAGGCTTGATGGGGGCGGGCAAGACCACTGTCGGGCGTGAGTATGCCCGGCGCAAGGGCATGCGCTTCGTCGACTGCGACCATGAACTCGAAGCCCGGCTCGGGGTCAAGGTAGCCACGATTTTCGAGATCGAAGGCGAAGACGGGTTTCGTCGGCGCGAAAGCCAGTTGCTCGACGAGCTTACCAGCCAAAACGGCCTCGTGCTGGCCACCGGCGGCGGCGTCGTACTCAACCCCGACAACCGTACCCTGCTGATCCAGCGCGGTATCGTGATCTATCTGAATGTGCCGCCCCGCATCCTTTGGGAGCGTACGCGCAATGACAAGGGCCGTCCGCTCCTGCAGGTGCCCAATCCGCGCGAACGTCTCGAAACGCTGTTTCGTGAGCGTGATCCACTTTATCGCGAGGTTGCAGATATCGTGATCGATGGCGGGCGTGGAAACCCGGGCGGAATGGTCCGCCATGTCGATCAAGCCGTTGAGGAATTCCGCAAGAATCATGCGCACTCTGAATGTCGCCCTGGGTGATCGGGCCTATCCAATCCACATCGGGCGCGGTCTGCTCGACAATGCTTCGCTGATCCTGCCTCACCTCAAGAAGCCCCGGGTTGCGATCGTCACCAACGAGGTCGTCGGCCCGCTCTACCTCGCACGCCTGCGCACCGCACTTTCCAATGCAGGGGTGTCGTCCACTGCGGTCTCGTTGCCGGATGGCGAAGCCCACAAGGATTGGCAGACGCTAAACCTCATCTTCGATGCGCTGCTGGGTGATCGCTGCGAGCGTTCGACGACCCTGGTGGCGCTAGGTGGCGGCGTTGTGGGCGACATGGCTGGCTTTGCCGCGTCGGCTTACCAGCGTGGCATGCCCTTCATCCAGGTACCCACGACGCTGCTGTCCCAGGTCGACTCTTCAGTTGGCGGAAAGACCGCGATCAATCATCCCCTCGGCAAGAACATGATCGGCGCTTTCTACCAGCCGCAACTGGTGCTCGCCGACACGGCCACGCTCGATACCCTGCCGGACCAGGAGTTGAAGGCGGGTCTGGCCGAGGTGATCAAGTACGGCTTGATTCGGGATTACGCTTTTTTTGTCTGGCTCGAGGCCAACATCGAGAAACTCCTCGCACGCGACCATGACGCGCTGGTCTTTGCGATCGAGCGTTCGTGCGCAAACAAGGCCGAGGTTGTCGCCCGTGACGAAACCGAGCAGGGTGAGCGCGCCTTGCTCAACCTCGGCCACACCTTCGGCCATGCAATCGAAGCCGGCTTGGGATATGGCGAGTGGCTGCATGGTGAGGCGGTCGCTGCGGGTGCGATGATGGCAGCCGAACTCTCATGCCGTCTTGGCTGGATCTCGGCTGCCGAGGTCGAGCGGATCGAGCGCATTCACCGACGTGCGGGCCTCCCCGTGAAAGGACCGGCGCTGCCGGTCGAGCAGTATCTGGCGCTGATGGCCGGCGACAAGAAAGTCGAAGACGGCCGCCTGCGCCTGATTCTGCTGCGCGGGATCGGACGGGCGGTGATTCATGCCGATGCTGCGCGCGCCGATATCGGGGCTGCGATCGCGGCCCGCTGCGCATGAGCATGTTGGCGCCATACGCCGCGAGCGAAGCCAGTTCGCGCGGACGCCTGCATGTAGAGCCCCCTCCGGGTATTCGGAGCGAGTTTCAGCGCGACCGTGACCGTATCGTGCATTCGACGGCGTTTCGGCGCCTCGAGTACAAGACCCAGGTCTTTGTTAACCATGAGGGCGACCTGTTTCGCACCCGGCTCACGCACAGTATCGAGGTTGCGCAGATCTGCCGCAGCATTGCCCGAACGCTTGATCTCAATGAAGACCTCGCCGAGGCGATTGCACTCGCGCACGATCTTGGGCATACGCCCTTTGGCCATGCAGGGCAGGATGCACTGAATGAGTGCATGAAGAAGCATGGCGGCTTCGAGCACAACCTCCAGTCACTACGAACCGTAGATCTTCTGGAGGAGCACTATGCCGGATTCGACGGGCTCAATCTGAGCTTCGAAACCCGGGAAGGTATCCTCAAGCACTGTTCGCGCACCAATGCGGCGCATCTGGGCGAGTTGGGGCAGCGCTTTCTGCGCGGGCACCAGCCGACACTTGAGGCGCAGATCGCAAATCTCGCCGACGAGATTGCCTATAACAACCATGACATCGACGACGGACTGCGTTCGGGCTTGATTACGCTGGAGCAACTACTTGAAGTTGCGTTGTTCACCGAAAAGCGCCGCGAGGTCGAGGCCCAATGGCCAGGACTTGGCGGCAGGCGACTGATTCACGAGACGATCCGGCGAATGATCAACATGATGGCGGTGGATCTGATCGAACAGACGCGCACCAATATTGTGCATACTGGCGTGCAGACGGTCGACGAGGTGCGTGCTGCACCGCGTCTGGTGGCCTATTCCCCTGAATTGCAGCCACGCCTGCTTGAGCTCAAGAGCTTCCTGCGCGAGCAACTTTACTGGCATTTCCAGGTGTTGAGGATGACCGAAAAGGCCCGGCGCATCGTTTCGGACCTGTTTGACGCGTTCATGTCCGATCCGCGACTGCTGCCGCCACAGTATCAGGCGCGGGCCCGGCTCGAAAAGCCGCGCGCCATCGCCGACTATATCGCCGGAATGACCGATCGATACGCCATCAAGGAGCATCGCAGGCTCTTTGCGGTAGGTGAAATCTACTGAGCATTCATAGTCTTAGTGCAGCGCAAAAAACCCTTGAATCGAGGGATTCACGCGCGTATATTCCGAAGTCCGCCCAAATTATAAGTTTGAGCCGCGTGCTGCTGCACCGGTCCTGAAAAGCCGGTCTGCCTTGGCACCGGCTTTTTTGACGCGCTTCTCGTTAGTGGTGCAGTTATTGCTTGCGATGCAGCCACCCGTTCCATGCCGGATGAAAGCCGGCTTTGATTTGTGTTGAGGATGAGCGTGATGGATCTCCCCCAGAAGCAGGGTTTGTACGACCCGGTGAACGAACATGATGCCTGTGGTGTGGGTTTTGTCGCCCACATCAAGGGCAAGAAAAGCCATGAAATTGTCAGTCGCGGACTCGAGATCCTGAAGAATCTCGATCACCGTGGTGCCGTCGGTGCCGACCCGTTGCAGGGCGATGGTGCAGGCATTCTCATTCAGATCCCTGACCAGTTGTATCGCGAAGAGCTCGCGACCAATGGCGTGGTTTTGCCTGCAGCCGGAGAGTATGGTGTGGGCATCGTGTTCATGCCCAAGGAGCAGGCTTCGCGCCTCGCTTGCGAGGAAGAGATTGAGCGGGCGATCCGCGCCGAGGGCCAGATCGTGTTGGGCTGGCGCGATGTACCGGTCAACCACGACATGCCGATGTCGCCAGCGGTCAAGGCCAAGGAGCCGGTGATTCGCCAGGTGTTCGTCGGGCGCGGGCCCGACGTGATGGTGCCCGAGGCGCTCGAGCGCAAGCTCTACGTCGCGCGCCGGCGTGCAGCGAATGCGATCATGTCGCTCAAGCTCAAGCATGGACAGGAGTTCTACTTCGTCTCGATGTCGACCCGCACGGTCAACTACAAGGGTCTGCTGCTTGCGACCCAGGTCGGCGAGTATTACCTCGATCTGCTCGATCCGCGTGCGGTTTCGGCGCTGGCGCTGGTGCACCAGCGCTTCTCGACCAACACCTTCCCCAAGTGGAACCTCGCTCACCCGTTCCGCTACATCGCGCACAACGGCGAGATCAACACGCTGCGGGGCAACTACAACTGGATGCGCGCGCGCGAGAAGGGCGTTTCGTCGCCTCTGCTCGGCGCTGATCTCGAGAAGATCTGGCCGTTGATCTACCCCGGCCAGTCCGACTCGGCCGCGTTCGACAATGCGCTCGAGCTCTTGGTGATGAGCGGCTACTCGCTCGCCCACGCCATGATGATGATGATTCCCGAAGCGTGGGAATCGCATGCGCACATGGATGAGCGGCGCCGCGCGTTCTACGAATACCATGCCGCGATGATGGAGCCGTGGGACGGCCCCGCGGCGGTCGCGTTCACCGATGGTCGTCAGATTGGCGCCACGCTCGACCGCAATGGCCTGCGTCCGGCGCGTTACCTTGTTACCGACGATGACATCGTGGTGATGGCGTCCGAGTCCGGGGTGCTGCCGATCCCGGACAGCAAGATCGTCAAGAAGTGGCGCCTGCAGCCGGGCAAGATGTTCCTGATCGACATGGAGCAGGGTCGCATCATCGACGACCGCGAGCTCAAGGATTCGCTCGCCCAGGCACGCCCCTATACCGACTGGCTCTCGCGCATCAACGTGAAGCTCGACGAACTTGACGCGCCCGCCGATGCCGCGCCGCCGGTCAGCGACACCGTGCTGCTCGATCGCCAGCAGGCCTTCGGATTCACTCAGGAAGACATCAAGTTCATCCTCGAGCCCATGGGCAAGAGTGGCGAAGAAGGTACGGGCTCGATGGGCAACGACTCGCCGCTGGCGGTGTTGTCGGGCCGCGAGAAGCCGCTCTACAACTACTTCCGTCAGCTGTTCGCCCAGGTTACCAACCCGCCGATCGACCCGATCCGCGAGCAGTTGGTGATGTCGCTCGTGTCCTTCATCGGGCCGCGGCCGAACCTGCTCGAAATCAACGAGATCAACCCCCCGTTCCGTCTCGAGGTAACCCAGCCGGTGCTCGACTTTGCCGACATGGCGAAGATCCGCAACATCGCGCGTT
>JAEUNS010000145.1 GCA_016790005.1 Zoogloeaceae bacterium | reverse complement strand
GGACGCAACGGGTTCGCTGCGATCCCGTCCGGCGAACGCGAAGGCATCTCGACCCCTGCCACTCCGGACCCTGCTTATGTAAGCTCGCTGGAGCATGTTTTCAGCCTGCATGCGGCACCGCACATGAAGGGCTCCGACGCCGAGAAGTCGGCCAGACTGCGCGGCTTCATCGATGCCCAGCTGGTTTGGGATCGGGCCATGGCGCAGGGTATTCACGCCGCCCTGAACGAGCACCCTGAAGCGCTGCTGGTGGGCTTGATGGGCTCAGGCCACTTGCGCCATGGCCATGGCGTGCCCCACCAGTTGCGAGATCTGGGCGTATCGGCACAATCGACACTGTTGCCGTGGGACAACGGCCATGACTGCGCCGCACTCGTCGCGGGCGTGGCCGACGCAGTCTATCTGCTCGATCCCGGCCCGCGCCCCACCCGATCCGCCCCACTATGAACCTTGTGGCACCATCACTGACCGGGTGGATGGCCTTCTGGGTCGGACTTTGCTTGTGCCTGACTGCGAGCGCGTTTGCGCAAAGCGTATCCTCCAACCATGCCACTGAGCGCCTTCCGGTCGAAACCGCTCTTGCAATATTGATCGACCCCGCCAGCCGCCAGCTCGCGGGCGAGGCCAGTATCAAACTACATGACGGCTCGCCTGCCGAATTGCTGCTCAATGCCGATTTTCGCGTCACCCGACTCGAGCTTGACGGCAGCAGGCTCGATGTCCGCCCCAGGCGCAAGGGCCGCCTGAACCGCTGGCTGCTGCCGCCCGGCAAGGGCGGGCGCACGGTCACGGTGATCTGGAACGGCATGCTCAGCCCGACTCCAACCCGACAACAGCATTCCGAAACACTCGGCGACCGCAATCCCACCGCTGGGCCGGACGGCGGTTTCTTGCCGGCTGGCAGCTTCTGGTACCCACTGATCGCTCAGCACGACCGGCTGGCTCTGCACAGTTGGCGGGTGCGGGTCGAACTGCCTGCGCCACAGCGCGCGGTGCTGGCCGGTACGCTCGCGAGCGAAAGGGTCACTGCCGATCGTACGATCGCGGAATTTGACTTTCCCCATCCGGGTGAAGGCATCGACCTGATGTTTGGGCCATACAAGGTGATGCAAGCGACGATGCAGTCGCGCGATGGCCGCAAACTCGACCTGAGAACCTATTTCCACGCGGAACTTGGCGAACTCGCGAACGACTACCTGAGTTCCGTGCGCGACTACATCGCCCTCTATGAGGCACGTATCGGGCCCTATCCGTTTACCGAATTCTCGGTTGTATCCAGCCCCACTCCAACCGGTTTCGGCATGCCCGCACTCACCTATCTGGGCCGAGAGGTGCTCAAGCTGCCGTTCATACGAGGCACCTCGCTCGGCCATGAGGTGCTGCACAACTGGTGGGGCAATGGCGTCTACCCCGACTATGCCCAAGGCAACTGGAGTGAGGGCCTGACCACCTTCATGGCCGACTACGAATACGCCTTGCGCGACAACCCCGACGCCGCACGTGCGATGCGGCTGGGCTGGCTGCGCGAGCTGTCGGCCATTCCGGCGGAACAGGTGCGACCGCTCGCCGACTTCAACGCTCGTATGCACGCGGTTTCGCAGGCCGTGGGCTATGGCAAGGCGGCAATGCTGTTTGTAATGCTCGAAGACTACATCGGCAAGCCGGCATTCGAACGCGCCCTTCAAAGGCTTTGGCAGGAGAGCCGCTTCCGGGTTGCCGGCTGGGACACGCTGCGGGGTGCCTTCGAAGCCGAGAGCGGTCTCTCACTCATCGCGTTCTTCGACCAGTGGCTGAAGCGACCGGATTTGCCCACGCTCCGACTCGAGCGCGCAGAGCTTATCGAGGGCGGTGTCCGGGTCACGCTGGCTCAGTCCGAACCGCCCTTCCTGCTCGAAGTACCATTGCGCATCGAGGGCAGTGGCGGCGCGGTCTCGCAGGTACTCACTCTCAGCCGCGCGCAGCAAAGTTTCGAGCTTGCCGTGGACGGCCGCCCCGCCCGGGTAGTGCTCGACCCCGAAAGTCGCCTGCTGCGCCGCCTGGGCGCACTGGAAGCACCGCCGATCATGCGCGAGATTCAGCTCGATACGGCAACTCGCACGCTCGTGCTTGGGGACGATGCTTACCAGGCCACTGCGGGCCCGCTCGTGCAGCGCCTCCTCAAGCAGCAGCCCCGCGAAATTTCGCCCGGCGAAGCACCTGACGCCTCCCCGCTGCTGCTGATCGGTGCGACCGCCGAGATCGACGTATGGCTGGCAGAGCATGAATTGCAGCCGACCCCCGCCGAAGTAGCCGGACGGGGCGAGCTTCGGATGTGGACTACACGGTTTGCGAACGGCAAACCGATCACGCTGATCGCGGCATCAAGCCCCGAAGCGCTGTCTGGTGCATTGCGCCCCTTGCCGCACTATGGGCAACAAAGCTGGCTGGTGATCGAAAACGCCCGGGTCGTCGACCGCGGCGTCTGGCCGGCCGACGCCCCTGGCCTCGAACTCAGGTCCGACTGAGCGCAATAGCGAAGCGGCTCCGCCGTCCTCCATCACAAGCAGCGGCTCGAACACCGGCGTAGAATCGCAGCCTCACAAGAAGATAGACCCCTCAATGAAGACCCCTGGCAAAAACACCTCACCGGAACTCCTCGCCCCCGCCGGATCGCTCGAGATGATGCGAACCGCTTTCGCCTTTGGTGCAGACGCAGTTTATGCCGGGCAACCCCGCTACTCGCTGCGGGTTCGCAACAACAGCTTCGGCAAGATCGAAGTGCTGGCGCAAGGCATTGCCGAAGCGCATGCAGCCGGAAAAGCCTTCTTTCTGGTGAACAACATCTACCCTCACAACGCCAAGGTCAGAACCTTCATCGACGACCTCGAACCCGTGATCGCGCTGGCACCCGACGCCCTGATCATGGCCGACCCGGGCCTGATCATGCTGGTGCGCGAACGCTGGCCGGATGTCGCAATTCACCTCTCGGTGCAGGCCAACACCACCAATTTTGCCGCGGTTCGCTTCTGGCAGTCGATGGGCATCAAACGCATCATCCTGTCACGCGAGTTGTCGCTCGACGAGGTCGAGGAGATCCGCCAGGCATGCCCCGACATCGAGCTCGAAGTGTTCGTTCATGGCGCGCTGTGCATCGCCTATTCTGGCCGCTGCCTGCTTTCCGGTTACTTTAACCATCGCGACCCCAACCAGGGCTCGTGCACCAACTCGTGCCGATGGGATTACAAAGTGCACGCCGCCGACCCCGACAATGCCGGGGTGGTCAGACCACACGCCCCGGCAGACGCGCCAGGCACCGCCCTGGGCGGTGGTCCGCGGGCGCCCGAAGGTGCCCGCGTATGGCTACTGGAAGAGGAGACCCGGCCCGGCGAACTGATGCCCATCGAGGAAGACGAACACGGCACCTACATTCTGAACTCCAAGGATTTGCGCGCGGTCGAGCATGTCGCGCGACTGATCGAGATCGGCATCGACTCGCTCAAGATCGAGGGACGCACCAAGAGCCCGTATTACGCCGCGCGCGCCTGCCAGAGCTATAGACGCGCGATCGACGACGCGATCGCGGGGCGGCCCTTCGACGTCCGCCTCCTGGGCGAACTCGAAGGCCTTGCCAACCGCGGCTATACCGACGGTTTCTACCAGCGCCACCACACCCCTGAGCACCAGAACTACATGCGCGGCCACTCGGAATCGGGGCGCAGCCTGCTGGTTGCCGAAGTCATCGGCTTCGACAGCGAGCGCGGGCTGGCCGAGGTCGAGGTCAAGAATCGCTTCGCGCGTGGTGATCGGCTCGAGTTCATTCTCCCCACCGGGAATCGGGTCGAAGTAATCGAACGCATCGAGGATGCAGATGGCAATGCCGTGGAACTCGTACCCGGCAGTGGCCGGCGAGTATGGTTGCCACTGCCCTGGGGCGCGGTAACGACTGCAGGCCCCTGCTATGTATCGCGACTGCTTTGACGTGGGACTCGCTCCGGCGACTCACTGAGTTCCCCTCGGCCGCCTGGGGGTAAGGGAATGCTCAGGACGGGAACGAGGGCGAATCGGGCGGGATGTTCTCGGGCTTGCCGGTCCATGACATCATCCCGACCACCACCAGCAACACCCCGACTGCGCACAGTGCGAAGCCCGGAATCGCGAGGGCGACCAGATGCCAGTCGATCTCGCGACTGGCGACCGACCGCCCGGGGTTGGCCGCATCGACCCATACCGGAATCGTTTCGCCCGGTTTGAGTTTGGCCGCAAGCTCATCGATGCGCCTCACATCACGCTCGACGCCGCCATGAAAGCCCAGTTGTTGCCCCACATATTCGGTGTTGTCGAGCACATAGCGATAGCGCATCTCGACATGAGGAAACACCCACGACAGCCCCCTGCCGTGAGCCCGATATTCGAAGCGCTCGACCTTGGCAGGCGTCTGGATCCAGTTGCGTGCCAAGGTGTACTCACCGACCGGCAACAGAGCGAAGCTCACGATGCACAACACGCCCGAAATCAGGATGAGCACGCCCATGCAAGGTAGCAAGGTACGCATTGCCAGGTCGACGAGGTGTCCACGGCTGAATTCGAAACGGTCGCTTGATGGCATTATTGATGCAAAACCAATGAAAAATCCGAGATCAATGGACGGGATGACCGGAACCACTGATCGAGTGAATCCGCGCCGACGCCGGGTAGGGCTTCGGCGGACTGGATTCTAGCCAACTTTGACAAACATTTAGGACGCATGATGAGCTTCAACAACGATTTCAGGATCGAACCGACCCGATTGGACGATACGCACCATGCCAGCGCCCTGCTCGCACTACTCGACCACTATGCGAGCGATCCAATGGGCGGCGGCGAAGCGCTCCCGGCCTATACACTGCAAAACCTGATTTCCGGTCTCGCCCAGCGAACGGATTTTGTTTCCTTTCTAGCCTTCGACGCAGACCAGCCAGTGGGTCTGATCAACTGCTTCGAAGGGTTCTCGACCTTTGCAGCCCGTCCGCTGCTCAACATCCACGACGTCGCGGTACGCAACACCCATCGTGGGCGCGGCATCGGCAAGCAATTGCTGGCTGCAGCCGAAGAAGCCGCACGCAGCCGCGGATGCTGCAAGCTGACACTCGAGGTGCTGTCGAACAACACCGGCGCGGTTCACACCTATCTGCAAGCGGGCTTCGAACCCTACGTCCTTGACCCCGCCGCAGGCGAGGCTCAGTTCATGCACAAGTGGCTGTGAACCCGCTGGTGTCGTGCGGGCCGTGCTCAATTTCTGAGCACGGCCCGATTTTCACCGGGTCGGCTGGGCGGTGCGCGGTCTAAAATCACGTATCGCCGATCATTCCGGGGTTTATTAGGCGGGCGCATAACGGTCACCGTCGCTATTCCTGCGGATGGAGCACGCTCCATCGTCGTGGCGACTGCGTAGAATGGCGTTGCCGGCCTGAACTCCCGAGACTCTAGGCTATAATGCAAGGCTTTGTTTTATCTGAAAAACAGGATCTAAAGTGCTCGTCGCTGCCAACATAACCATGCAATTCGGGGCCAAGCCCCTGTTCGAGAACGTCTCCGTCAAGTTTGGGGACGGCAACCGCTATGGCCTGATCGGCGCGAACGGGGCTGGCAAATCCACCTTCATGAAGATCCTGTGCGGCCTGCTCGAGCCCAGCGCGGGCAACGTCTCCAAGGAGCCGATGGAGCGCATGGCCTATCTGCGCCAGGAGCAGTTCGCCTTCGAAGAGATGCGGGTGCTCGACGTGGTGCTCATGGGTCATGAGCAGATGTGGGCCTGCATGCAGGAGAAAGATGCGATCTACGCCAACCCGGACGCAAGCGAGGACGACTACATGCGCGCCGCCGACCTCGAGGGCAAGTTCGCCGAGTACGACGGCTACACCGCCGAGTCGCGCGCAGGCGAGTTGTTGCTGGGCGTCGGAATTCCGGTCGATCTCCACTTCGGACCGATGCAGAACGTCGCACCCGGATGGAAGCTGCGTGTGCTGCTGTGCCAGGCGCTGTTCGCGAACCCCGACATCCTGCTGCTAGACGAGCCCACCAACAACCTCGACATCAACACCATCCGCTGGCTCGAGAACGTGCTCAACGAGCGCAACAGCACCATGGTGATCATTTCTCACGACCGCCACTTCCTGAACCAGGTCTGTACCCACATGGCGGATCTGGACTTCGGAACGATCACCGTGTATGCCGGCAATTACGACGATTACATGGAAGCCTCGACGCTCGCACGCCAGCGCCAGTCGTCGGCCAATGCCCGCGCCAAGGAGAAGATCCAGGATTTGCAGGAGTTCGTGCGCCGCTTCTCGGCAAACAAGTCCAAGGCCAAGCAGGCAACCAGCCGGATGAAGCTGATCGACAAGCTCAAGCCTGAAGATGTCAAACCCTCGTCGCGCCAATACCCCTGGATTCGCTTCGACTACGATGACAAGGACAAACTGCACCGGCTCGCCTGCGAGGTCGAAAATCTGTCATTTGCCTACGAGGGCATGGACAAACCGCTGATCAACCGCTTCTCGATCGCGATCGATGCGGGCGACAAGGTAGCGATCATCGGCGAGAACGGGGTCGGCAAGACCACGCTGATGAAGCTGCTGCTGGGTGAGTTGAATCCGCAGAAAGGTCACGTCAAGTGGGCAGAAAAGGCCAAGCCCGGCTATTACGCCCAGGACCACTCGTCCGACTTTGCCTCGGACATCAACCTGACCGCCTGGATTGCCGACTATGCCCGCATGACGGCCGATGCCCTTGGTGGCGACGTCGAAACCCTGATCCGCGGCACACTCGGGCGCTTGCTGTTTTCGGGCGACGATGTCAGGAAGTCGGTCAAGGTGATTTCCGGCGGCGAACAGGGACGGATGCTGTTCGGCAAGCTGATGCTGTCGCGCCACAACGTGCTGCTGATGGACGAGCCGACCAATCACCTCGACATGGAATCGATCGAGTCGCTCAATACCGGCCTCGAGAAGTTCAACGGCACACTGGTGTTCATCTCGCACGACCGCGAATTCGTGAGCTCGCTCGCGAGCCGCATCATCGAGATCAAACCGGACGGCAAGATCATCGACTACCGTGGCAGCTACGAGGAATACCTCGCAAGCCAGGGTCTCGACTGACCCATTTTCGGGCCTACCCTCGGCGCCGGAGCCGGTCGCACGCAGTCCGTCAGGACCAGGTGCCTTGGCTGCATCGCTTCAGGTTCGGGGGTGGCCCATCATTTCCCGGATCACCGGCGCCAGCGTTTCACTGGCTCGTGCCCCAGGCGCAATCAGGTTTAAACGCGCATCGAAATTGTTGCTGGCAATGCGCACCACGAAAGGTCTTGGTAGGCCCCCAAGCCTCCCGGGCAAGTCGACCGAGCCGAGCGCAAGCGGACACATTCAGTCGATGGAGGATCGCAAGACGTGTGGCCATCGCGCGCTGTTAGAATGCGTTAGCATGTTCCGGAAGAACCGATGATTGGAATACTCCTGATTACCCACGGCACACTTGGCGAGGCCCTCATCCAGTGTGCATGCCATGTGCTGAACAAGCGCCCCGCGGGCATGATGCAGCTTGGTGTCTCGTCGCAGGACGACCCGCTCGATCTCCTGCCGACGGCCCGCCAGCTGCTGGGACTTGCCGACATGGGCAAGGGCGTTCTGGTGCTGACCGACATCTATGGTGCGAGCCCTGCCAACCTCGCAAGCAAGCTGCTGCAACCGGGCCGCGTAGAAGCCATCGCCGGGGTCAACCTGCCGATGGTGCTGCGGGTACTCACTTATCGTGATCGCGACATGGATACCCTGATTGCACGCGCAGTATCGGGTGGCTGTGATGGTGTCGTGCATATGAACTGAGGCGGACGGCTGTTCGCAGCGCCAAGGCTCACACCCGAGATCGGGTGCGTGCAATCCCGGCGATTGGTACAAACAACATTAGCCGCATTCACGAGGTCGGAATGCCTAGAATCGAAGCCGAGATCATTAACAAGCTGGGCCTGCATGCGCGAGCGTCGGCCAAGCTCACCCAGACTGCGAGCAACTTTGCCTCGGAAGTCTGGCTAGAGCGAAACGGCCGCCGCGTCAATGCAAAGAGCATCATGGGGGTCATGATGTTGGCGGCAGCCAAGGGTTCGACCATTCTTATAGATACCCAGGGCGAGGACGAAGAGGCCGCAATGCAGGCCCTGCTGGCCCTGATCGCCGACCGGTTTGGCGAGGAGGAATAGAGGCCATGCCATTCACGATCCACGGATTGCCTGTTTCGCAGGGCATTGCGATTGGCCATGTGCATCTCGTCTCGCATGCGCTCCTCGAGGTCAGCCACTACCATGTCGCCGAGCGCCACATCAAAGGTGAGATCACACGGCTCGATGAGGCGGTTGCGACCGTGCAGGGCGAGCTGGTCGGGCTCAAGGCGTCGGCGACGGCTGGGCAGGCGCACAGCGAGGTGGGCGCCTTCGTCGACCTGCAGCTGATGATGCTCGAAGACCCGATGCTGGTCGAGGCAGCACGCGTTTTGATCGCCGAGCGCCGTTGCAACGCCGAGTGGGCTCTGGTGCAGCAGATGGAACACCTGGTCGAACAGTTCGAGCAGATCGAAGACCCTTATCTGCGCGAGCGCAAGGCCGATGTGGTGCAGGTGGTCGAGCGCATTGTAAAGGTGCTGCTCGGCCAGCCGGGCAACCTGCCGCCCAAGCGACGCGATGGGCTAGGCACGGTGGTGGTCGCGCACGATCTCTCGCCTGCGGATACGATCGGCTTCAGGGATCACAATATTGCCGGCTTCGTCACCGACGTCGGCGGCCCCACCAGCCATACCGCGATCGTGGCACGCAGCCTTTCGATTCCGGCGGTGGTCGGGCTGCATCACATCCGCCACCTGGTCGAAGAAGACGAGTTGCTGATCATCGACGGCACCCGCGGGGTCGTAATCGTTGACCCTGACGAGCACATCGTCGAGGAATACCGGCTGCGGCGAACCGAGCTGGGGATCGAAAAATCCAAGCTCAATCGCCTCAAGGACACGCGCGCGACCACACTCGACGGCGAGGATGTGATCCTGCTTGCCAATATCGAGGGGCCCAAGGACGTCACCCAGGTGCGCGCGGTCAATGCCGATGGCGTAGGCCTTTACCGCACCGAGTTCCTGTTCATCGGGCGTGACAGCCTGCCCGACGAAGAGGAACAATATGAAGCCTACCGCGCCGTGCTCAAGGCAATGGGCGGCAAGCCGGTTACGATCCGCACCTTCGATGTGGGTGCAGACAAGGCGCTCAACAATACCGAGGCACGCTTCGAACCCAACCCTGCGCTCGGTCTGCGCGCGGTACGCTACTCGCTGTCGGAGCCCAAGATGTTCCTGACCCAGTTGCGCGCATTGTTGCGTGCATCGGTTCATGGCGACCTCAGGATCATGATTCCGATGCTGGCCCATTCGCATGAGATCGATCAAACCCTGATGCTGATCGAAAAGGCCAAGGCCGAACTGCGCGCCGAAAAGCTCAAGTTTGAAGAAAAACTTCCGGTCGGTGGCATGGTCGAGGTTCCAGCCGCGGCGCTGGCGCTGGGCATGTTCATCCGACGCCTGTCCTTCCTGTCGATCGGCACCAACGACTTGATCCAGTACACCCTCGCAATCGATCGTTCCGACGAGGCGGTGGTCCACCTTTACGATCCGCTCCACCCTGCGGTGTTGAAACTCATAGGCGGCACGATCCAGGCGGGTGCGCGCTTCGGCCTGCCGGTTTCGGTGTGTGGCGAAATGGCTGGCGACCCTGCCTACACACTGCTGCTGCTGGGCATGGGTTTGCGCAATTTTTCGATGCATCCCGGCAATATTCTCGAGATCAAGCAGCAGGTTCTGCGCGCAGACGTGGGCGAGCTGGCGCCGCGGGTACAACGCATCCTCAAGATGGACGAGCAGTCGAAGGTACGCGAGGCGGTCGCGCGGCTGGGTAGCTGATCGCAGCAACGGCAAGCCGGGCGCAGTTTTTCCCGGTGGAGTGCCAGCGCGAGGTGCCGCAGGTTTGACTTTTCGCCGCCAGACGGCTAAGTTGCGGTCATATAGCGCCGATTTGAACAACAGCTTGCGGGCGCTCAAGAAATACGGCTAAAGCGGGGACAACCCAGTCCGCGTTTTGTGGCCGACTGGGTTTTTCATTTTCTGAATCCTGAACCATGATCCAAGCTCAATCTGTCGGCGTGGTCGAACCGCGGCGAATACGCTTCACCGAACCCCTGCGCCTCAGGGGCGGCGGTGTCCTGCCAGAATACGATCTGGTCTTCGAAACCTATGGCGAGCTCAATGCGGCTCGCAGCAACGCGGTGCTGGTTTGTCACGCATTGTCCGGTTCGCATCATGTGGCCGGGCACTATGCTGACCAGCCCGACAACCTCGGCTGGTGGGACAACCTGATCGGCCCGGGCCGGCCGCTGGATACGCGCAGGTTCTTCGTGATCGGGGTGAACAACCTCGGCGGCTGTCACGGCAGCACCGGGCCGAGTTCGATCAACCCTGCGACCGGCAAGCGCTGGGGAGCCGACTTTCCGTTCGTGACGGTCGAGGACTGGGTCAGCGCGCAAGCCCGGTTGGCCGACCAGCTCGGGATCGAGCGTTTTGCTGCCATCGTCGGCGGCAGCCTGGGCGGCATGCAGGCCCTGGGCTGGACCCTGCAATATCCTCAGCGGGTCGCGAATGCAGTGGTGATCGCAGCCGCGCCGCGCCTGTCAGCCGAGAACATCGCGTTCAACGAGGTCGCCCGCCAGGCGATCCTGACCGACCCCGAGTTTCATGGCGGCAACTTCTATGAACATGGCGTGGTGCCTGCGCGTGGGCTCAAGCTCGCACGCATGCTGGGTCACATCACCTATCTTTCGGACGATTCGCTGGCCGAGAAATTTGGCCGCACGCTGCGCCACGGCAAGGCGGTGTACAGCTACGAAGTCGAGTTCGAGGTCGAATCCTACCTGCGTTACCAGGGCGACAAGTTTGCCGGCTTCTTCGATGCCAACACCTATCTGCTGACCACCAAGGCACTCGATTATTTCGACCCTGCCTTCGAGCATGGCGGCAATCTGCCAGCGGCACTGGCACGTTCGAGCGCCGACTTTCTGGTGGTATCGTTCTCGACCGACTGGCGCTTTCCGCCGGCCCGCAGCCGCGAGATCGTCTATGCCCTGCTGCACAACCAGCGCAACGTGAGCTACGCCGAGATTCCGAGCGCGGCTGGTCACGATTCCTTCCTGCTCGACGATCCGCACTACCATGCGGTGCTGCGCAATTACTTCGAGCGTGTGGAGATCTGAACATGGGCTATCGCTACGATTTCGAAGTCATCACCGAATGGATCTCACCCGGCGAGAAGGTGCTAGACCTTGCCTGCGGCGACGGCAGCCTGCTCAAGCATTTGAACAAGGTGCGGCAAGTGTGCGGCTACGGGGTCGAGAAGGATCCTGACAAGCTGGTTGCCTGCATCGCCAATGGCATCAATGTCCTGCAGGTCGATCTCGAACGGGGTCTGGCGGGATTCGAGGATGGTTTCTTCGACCATGTGCTGATGAGCCTGTCACTCCAGGCCATCCACAACACCCAAGGCATTCTTGCCGAAATGCTCAGGGTCGGACGCGAGGCAGTGGTCAGTTTTCCCAACTTCGGCTACTGGCGGCACCGCCAGAGCATTCTGAACGGGCGCATGCCGGTCTCGGAGAGCCTGCCGCATCAGTGGTTCAACACTCCCAACGTGCGCTTCTTCACGATCGCCGACTTCGATGCCCTGTGCGAGCAGAATGGCATCGCAGTGCGCGAACGACTTGCGTTCGATGAGGGCAAACTCGTCACCGAGGAACCAAACTTTCTTGCCAGCGTGGCGGTATACCGACTTGGGCGGGAACGCTGACTCGGGCCAAATCGATTTTCAGCCAGGCGATGGCCCGAGAACCGAAACATGGCGCATGCAGATCCGCGTGAAAACGCTCAGGCAAGGCCGATCGACTGCTCGCCGCGTCGGAACGCATCGGTAAAACGGTCAAGCCCGTGTGAGCCGCCGTTCACCAGGCGGCGCGCACGACGTAAATCATCTTCAAGCAACGCCTCTTTGATCTGGCGCTCCTTGTCCTTGAGAAATGCGGCCAGCAGGCGGGCCGCGAGCAGCGGCTCGGACGCCTGCTCGGGATCCTTCACGAGTGCCTCGCCGAGGCCGAGTGCCTGACCATAGCGGGCGTAGTTGAAGCGCCCCGTCAGTTGCACATAGCCTCGCCCACGAAAACGTTCGCCGTCCGGAGGCCCCTGGTTACCCAGATCGCGCCTGTGGTCGTAGAGATCGAAGGGATGCCCCCGTGGCGAGGTATTGAAGCGTGAGATGCCTTCTCCGACCGGCATGAAGCTCTCGGTTTCGGCGCGGATGGTTGCCAGCGCCATCAGCACCATCGGGCGATCACTGAGCTCACGCTCGAGCAGCGCCTGGCATACCGGGGGGAGGTTTTCACGCATGTTGCGCAGTGGCGTAAACGGGAACATCACCGACACCGACTGGATATCGACCTTCGGCAGAATGTTTGGCCAGGCGTCATCACTGCGCGCCAGCCCAAGCGCTTCAAGGGTGCGCAGCGCGGCCACGCCATCGGGAAGCAGATCCGCGCTTAGTTGAAAGCCGATCAGCGCAGCTTCGGTCCCACCGCCAAACTTTCCGTCGATCAGCCCGGGGTCGAAGCCCTGCGCCTTGAGTGCCTTTTGTAGTCGCTTGACCGCCGCGCCACTGTCACCGCGCCTGAGCTCCGCCATGATCGAGCCGCTCCATGAATGAAGGGGTCGCCGCGCGACCCTGCTTCACTATAGACCGCTCTTGGCGGGTGACAAGGACATGCGCCGAAGCGGCGGACGGACGTCAGCCGACCACGAAGCCGGGCACATCGACCCTCAAAGCGGGGCGGTCGAGACACGCTGCGACGACGATCGCGAACTGCTTTGCCCAGTCGCCACCCTCGCGAAAACGCACTTCACCACCATACTTGGCAACGTTCAAAATCATGTCTAGCACAAGCACCTTGCCCATCGGGTTGGAGGGCGTGCATTCGAGTGCCTCGAACTCCTTGGCAAGCCATGATCGCGCCTGATCCTTGGCCATTCCCGACTTCTCGGCATCGCTGACGGCAAACTCGTATTCCCGGTTCTGACCGAATGAAACGGTAATCGTATGGCTCATGTTGCTGGCTCCTGCCTGAACAAAAATGGTGAGTGTCGGCATTGTCGACCGGACGGCCCGGTCAGGCAAGTACGTCTAGCTCGAATTGCCTGGATTATTCGAAGAACCTCGGGTTGTGGTACATACTCTGGCCGGCTACTGTAAATGAATAGAGTCGATCGCTATGCTGGCAATGGATCACGTATGTACTGGCCTGCGGTAGCCCCGCAGGGATCAACCCTCAGAGACGGACCATCGGGTATGACCCATGAGTCGCGATAACGACGAAATCGCTCTTCTGCGTGCGCAGTTGCAACAAGTGCTCGACGTGACCCGGGTTGGCACTTGGACCCGCGACCTGCGCACGGGTCAGATCACGCTTTCGGGTCAGGCCCGGGAACTGCTCGACATGACACCCGACGAGCCAGCGACCCGCGAAGCCTTCGCTGGACGCGTACATGCCGACGATCGGGCACGCGTCTTGGCCGCACTCGACAATGCCTATGCTTGCGGGCAGGATCTGCGCGTGAGCTATCGGGTTAGCCGCCGCGATGCCGAAGTGGTCATGTTCGAGTCACGCGTGCGAATCGAGCACGACACTGAAGGACGGATGCTGCGAGCGCTCGGCACGCTACAAGACGTTTCCGCCCAACACGCGATCGAAGGCGAGCTACGACGCCAGACGGCCTATCTGGGCGCGATTCTGAAACACCTGCCGCAAGGCATCACCGTGTTCGATGCCGATCTGCGCCTTCAATACTGGAACGAGCGCTTTGCCGATGTGCTCGACCTGCCACATGAGTTGCTCCGACGCGGGGTCGCTTTCGACGATTTGATTATGATTCCCGCGCTGCGAGGCGAGTACGGCCCGGGCGACCCCACCGAGTTGGTGCGGATACGGCGTGAGCGGGCACTGGAGTTCAAGCCCCATCACTTCGAACGCACCCGCCCGAATGGGCGCACCCACCTGATCTCGGGTGGTCCGATGATGATCGACGGTGAGGCGGTGGGTTTCATCACGACTTATACCGACATCACGACCCAGAAGGACAACGAGAAGGAGCTCGCAAGCCGGAATACGGTTCTGCAGACGCTGATCGAGAACATGCCGTGCGGGGTTTCGCTGTTCGACCGCGAATTGCGTCTGCTTGCATCGAATGCAGAGTTTAGACGCGTGCTCGATCTGCCCGACACGCTCTTCGAGAAGCCGGCCCTGACACTCAACGACATCTTGTTGTTCAACGCCCAACGCGGGGAGTATGGACCGGGTGACCCGCAGGAGATCGCCAATTTTCTGATCTCGCGGGCCCAGAATCCGCGCAACCACAGCTTCGACCGGGTGCGCCCCGATGGCACGGTGCTTCAAGTCAAGGGGCAACCCCTGCCCGATGGCGGCTTCGTGACCCTCTACAACGACATTACCGAACGCAAGGAGGCCGAGAATCGCCAACGACTAGCCGATCTGGTTTTCGAGCAGAGTCCCGAGGCCATCGTGATAGTCGATATCTCGCGGCGCATCGTCTCGGTCAACCCCGCCTATTGCAGTATAAATGGGGTCGAAGCCGCAAGCATGGTCGGCAAGTCCTTCATCCCGTCTTTCAACGACGAGTTGCATCCGGGTGCGATCTCGTCCGAAGCAATCTGGCGCCTGCTGAACGCCCAGGGACGCTTCGTTGGGGAGGCGCTCGGGCGCAGGGCCAATGACGAGGTCTATCCGTGCTGGCTCAACATGAGCACCCTGCGCGACGGGGTGAGCGGCCAGGCGAATCATTTCATCGCGATCTTCACCGACATCAGCGAACGCAAGGAGGCAGAGGCAAGCATCCAGCACCTTGCCCACCATGATCCGCTCACCGGCCTGGCCAATCGGTTTTCGCTCCTCGCGCGGCTTGAGCAAGCCATGGCCGATGCCCGGCGCAGCAGCTATTCACTTGCGGTGATGTTTCTGGATCTCGACCGGTTCAAGAACATCAACGACTCGCTCGGCCATCATGTGGGTGACGATCTGCTGGTAAAGGTGGGGGGCCGACTGTCTCGCGGCGTTCGCAATGCCGACGTGGTGGCACGCCTGGGTGGCGACGAGTTCGTGGTGGTGTTGCAAGGCATCACCGATGCATCGGTGGCTGCACATGTTGCCGAGAAGCTGCTTGCAACGCTCTCGGAGCCCTATATGCTCGAAGGCCGTGAGCTGCATGTGACGCCGTCGATCGGCATCGCGCTCTACCCCGATGACAGCCACAATGCCGCCGAGTTGATGCGCAATGCGGATGCCGCGATGTATCACGCCAAGGCCCTTGGCCGTGCGAACTTCCAGTTCTTTACCGACGCACTCAACCGCGCCTCGGCCGAGCGGCTCGACCTCGAAGGCAAGCTCCGGCGCGCAATCAGCCGAAATGAACTCGAAGTCTGGTATCAACCCCAGCTGTCGCTGACGACCTCGCGCACCGTGGGTGTAGAGGCCTTGCTGCGCTGGCGCCACCCGGAACGTGGCCTGATCCCACCCGCCACATTCATTCCACTTGCCGAGGAAACCCGCCTGATCGTAGAGATCGGCACCTGGGTTTTGCGAACCGCCTGCCGCCAGGCCGTAGCCTGGCGAAAACGCGGCCTCGGCCCGCTGCGTCTGTCGGTGAATCTATCGCCAAAACAGCTGCGCGACAGCGAGTTGGTTGCGATCATATCCGAGATTCTTGAAGAAACCGGGCTCGACCCTCAACAGCTCGAACTCGAAATTACCGAAAGCTCGGTAATGGAGCAGCCCGCCAGGGCGGTCGAGTTGCTTGGCACGCTCAAACGCCTGGGTATCCAGATTGCAATCGACGATTTCGGTACGGGCTATTCGTCACTGTCCTACCTCAAGCTGTTCCCGATCGATCATCTGAAAATCGATCGATCTTTTGTTTCTGATATTGAAAGCGACTCGAACGACGCTGCAATAGTGACGGCAGCGGTGTCGCTCGCGCATAATCTCGGACTTTCGGTCATCGCCGAGGGCGTTGAAAGTGCGGTCCAGATCGAAACGCTGCGCGCACTCGGTTGTGATGAGCTCCAGGGCTACCATTTCAGCCCGCCCCTGCGCGCCCATGAGCTCGAGACCTTTCTTGAATCCCGCCGGTCGTCATGACGCCGGCCCAAGCTGACTTCGCGTGACCCTACCCAACGCTTCCCATCCAGGCTGGCGCACCGCCCTGCTCAATCGCAGGATGCTGATTTGCATCTTCACCGGCTTCGCCTCCGGCCTTCCGCTTTACCTGCTGTTGAATTTGGTGCCGGCCTGGCTCAAGACCGAAGGCTTGAGCCTGCGTGCGATCGGCGCGTTTGCGCTGATTCAGTTTCCGTATACCTGGAAGTTTCTTTGGGCCCCGCTGCTCGACCGCTACGGCATCCTGCCATGGCTCGGACGACGACGAAGCTGGATGCTGGTTTCACAGCTCGGGCTACTCGCCAGCATCGCCTGGCTCGGTCAGCTCTCGCCGGTTGATCACCTGCCACTCGTGGTGGGGGTGACCGCAGTGATTGCCTTCCTGTCGGCGACTCAGGACATCGCCCTGGATGCCTTCCGGCGCGAGCTCCTGCCGGATGCCGAACTTGGACTCGGCAACGCGATTCATGTGAATGCATACCGAATCGCCGGACTGGTGCCGGGCTCACTGTCATTGATCCTGGCCGATCGGCTGCCTTGGGACCAGGTTTTCATCATCACCGCACTATTCATGCTGCCGGGCGTGGCAATGACGGTGTGGGCGCGCGAGCCTGCCGCTGCGTCCGGCACACCCCGAACCCTGCGCGCCGCGGTGGTCGAACCGTTTCAGGAGTTTTTCGGGCGCCATGGCGTGCGCTCGGCACTGCTGGTGCTGGCCTTCCTGTTCTTCTACAAGCTGGGTGACTCGCTGTGCACCGCGCTCGCGACGCCGTTCTATCTCGACATGGGTTACAGCAAGACCGACATCGGTATCATCGCCAAGAATGCAGGCCTGTGGCCGATGGTCATAGGCGGAATTCTGGGCGGCATCTGGATGATCAAGCTCGGCATCAACCGCGCGCTGTGGCTGTTCGGGGTGGTGCAACTGGTCACGATTCTCGGGTTCGTGTGGCTCGCCTGGCTGGGCCCGGCGCCGTCCGACGCCGGGCGGCTGGTGGTGCTGGCCGTCGTGATCGCCGGCGAAGCAGTCGGTGCAGGGCTGGGCACGACGGCGTTCGTCGCATTCATGGCGCGCGCAACCCATCCTGCCTACACGGCCACCCAGTTTGCGCTTTTCACCAGTTTGATGGCGGTGCCGCGCACCTTCATCAATGCCTCGGCCGGCTGGCTGGTCGAACGCATGGGATGGCTGGATTTTTTCTGGGCCTGTTTCTTTCTCGCCTTTCCGGGCATGATCCTTTTGCTGGCCGTTGCCCCATGGAACGGTGAGGCCAGATCCATAGCCGACATGCCTGGCAAGGTTCGCGAAACTGGCGTATGAGCCGGTGTGTTTCAGGAAGCAACTCGATGCCCGAAAGCTCCATCTCACAAACAAGCACTCGACCTGTTCAGGGTCCCCTGTCCTCTGCAGGCGGCGGCGACATTGAAGGCGTATCACGGGGGCGCTCCGATGCACTCATCGACGCCGCCCGAACCCTGTCGCGAACTGTCGGCCAGTTGCGCTTCGGTGCGCCGGTAAGCCATGTCTACAACCCGTTGGACTACGCGTGGCCGATTCATGAAGCCTACCTGCAGCGCTTCGGCTGCTCGCGCAAACGGGTGGTTCTGCTGGGCATGAATCCAGGCCCCTTTGGCATGGTGCAAACAGGGGTTCCGTTCGGCGAGGTTGAGATCGTGCGCAACTGGCTGGGCCTTTACGGCCCGGTCACGAAACCGGTTCCAGAAAACCCCAAGCGGCCTGTCGAAGGTTTCGCGTGCAGCCGCTCGGAGGTCTCGGGGCGGCGCTTGTGGGGCTTGTTCCAGGAGCGCTTCACAAGCCCGGAAGCCTTTTTTGCCGAGCACTTCGTCGCAAACTATTGCCCGCTGGCGTTCTTCGATGCGGGGCGCAACCTTACGCCCGACAAATTGCCCGCAGCCGAAAGCGAACCCCTGCTCGCAGCCTGCGACGCGCATCTCAACGCGCTGGTGCGCACGCTGGAGCCGGACTGGGTGATCGGGGTCGGCGCCTGGGCCGAGAAGCGCGCCATTCTTGCATTGACCGACTTGCCGGTGCATATCGGCCGGGTCCTGCACCCCAGCCCGGCCAGCCCCGCGGCAAACCGCGGCTGGGCGGGCGCGGCCACCAGCCAGTTGCAGACGCTCGGTGTGTGGCCGGCGTGAGTCTCGGTTCAGACCCTGGTTGGCTTAAACAGCAACCGCTTTGTGCTTGTGATTGCTGTCGTATAATCCATAATTACGAATACGACTGGTGTCGTCGCACGCTCACCCCAGGTAGCGCCCGACGACCAACACCCAAGACGCAGGATGTAAACCATGCCCGAAATCGACAAGCTCTTCGACAACAACCGCGACTGGGCGGAACAGCAGCGCAGCGAAGATCCGGATTTTTTTTCGCGCCTGCTCAAACTACAAGCCCCCGAGTACCTCTGGATAGGCTGTTCCGATAGCCGCGTGCCCGCAAACCAGATTATCGGTCTCGCGCCTGGTGAGGTGTTCGTACACCGCAACGTCGCCAACCTGGTCGTGCACACCGACCTGAACGCCTTGTCAGTGATCCAGTATGCGGTTCACGCGCTCAGGGTCAAGCACATCCTGGTGGTGGGTCACTATGGCTGTGGTGGGGTAGCCGCCGCGCTGCGCAACAATCGGCTCGGACTCATCGACAACTGGTTACGCAATGTCCAGGATGTGCGGGACCGCCACGAAGACTTGCTGGCGGCCATTCCCGAAGAGAAGGGCCGGATCGATCGCCTGTGCGAGCTTAACGTGATGCAACAGGTCGTGAACGTCTGCCAGACCACGGTGCTGCGCGAAGCATGGGACAGCGGTCAGAAGGTTCAGGTACATGGCTGGTGCTACGGTCTTTCGGACGGCATCATCAGGGACCTCAATGTGAGCTCGACTTGCCGGGAAGAGGCATTGGAACACTTTCGCGCGGCGGCGGCGCGCGGTTGTAGCCAGGAGTAAGGACCCCCGGCACCCAGGTCAATTGGCTGTATGCCGATGCGCGCCAGACGGTCCCGGTCTGCTTAAACCTCCAGCGGATCGACATCGATCTGCCAGCGCAGGTCACGCGGCAGGCGCTGGCCACGTAACACCACCATCCAACTAGCCAGGAAGGCCTGCAACTCGGCACGCTCGTCGGACTCCAGCAACAACTGGGCGCGCTCTCGCCGTGCCAGGCGGATGAGGCGCATCGGTACCGGATCGAACACCCGCAGTCCGGGCGGGGCGCAGTCGAGCGCAAGCCGCCGAGCATGGGTCAGGAAGGTCACGGCATCGGCCAACTCAGGTGCATCGGCACGCAACATCACCTGAAAGGTTAGCGGTGGAAAGCCGGCCGCACGACGCTCTTCAAGTTCACGCGTGGCAAAGGCATCGAAGTCATGACGCGCGAGACAACGGTAGAGCGGATGATCGGGGTATTCGGTCTGGATGAGGACCTCGCCCGGCAGATGGCCGCGCCCGGCCCGCCCGCCTACCTGCATGAGCTGCTGAAACAGGCGTTCGGGTGCGCGAAAGTCAGCCGCGTGCAGTGAAGAATCGGCGCCCAGCACCCCGACCAGGGTAAGCGCCGGAAAATCATGGCCCTTCGCCATCATCTGGGTACCCACCAGAATGTCGGCCTCACCCCGCCCGATGGTATCGAGCAATGCGGTCCATTGATCACGGGTACGTGCAGAGTCACGATCGACCCGCAACACCCGCGCCCGCGGAAACAGGCTGGCGATGTGAGCCTCGACCCGCTGGGTACCCCGTCCGAAAGGCTGGATGTCGACATTGCCGCACGATGGGCAGGCGTGCGGTATCGCCGCATCGCAGCCGCAGTGATGGCAACGCAGGCGCCGGTCGGCAAGATGCACGACCAGGTTCGCAGAGCAATGCGGGCAATGGCTTACCCAGCCGCATGCGGGGCACGACAGCACTGGCGCGTAGCCGCGCCGGTTGAGAAACACCAGACTCTGTTCTCCGCGCTCCAGTCGCTGCGCCAACGCCGCCTGCAGTGCCGTGCTGAGACCTTCCTTCGTCGGCTGACGTCGGGTATCGACGCAGCGTACCTGCGGCAACGCGGCCGACACCGCACGTGCGTCCAGGCGCAACCTGCGATAGCGACCGACGCGTGCATGCATCCAGGTTTCGAGCGAAGGGGTTGCCGAACCCAGCACGATTGGCACGCCTCGCTGGCGGGCGCGCCAGATCGCGACATCACGCGCCGAATAGCGCACACCTTCCTGTTGTTTGTACGAGGCATCGTGTTCCTCGTCGATCAGGATCAGCCCAAGGCGTGGCAGCGGTGCGAAAACCGCGAGGCGCGTGCCCAGCACGATATCGGCGGTGCCCTCGAGGGCTTGTACGAAGCCACGCGAGCGTGCCCCCTCGGCGAGCCCCGAATGCAGGCTGACCACATGTGCGGCAGGAAAGCGCCCGCTCACCCTGCCTTCAAGCTGCGGAGTAAGTGCAATTTCGGGGACCAGCATCAGAACCTGACCGCCCTCCCCCAGCACCTTGTCGGCAAGCCGCAGATACACCTCGGTCTTACCGCTGCCCGTGACCCCATGCAGCAGCCAGGTGGTGAAACCGCGCGGCTGCGCTTCGATCGTCGCCAGGGCCTCGGCTTGCTCGAGCGTAAGTACGGGGCTGAGCACTCCAACACCCCCCCCCCCCTCGCGCGGCTGTGGATCGAGCGGCAAGATCCACCCACGCCGCCGGGCGTTGGCGAACGCGGCAGCTTCAGGGAGTTCGCGCAGTTGGCTGCGCCGCATGGGTGCCACGTCGAGCAGCGAACGCACCAGGAGTAGCGCACGGCTCTCGCGCCGCCCCTCGCGCGCTGCCAATCGACCCTCCTCGGTCACCGCAATGAACGGGTCGGTCGAACGCCCCGATACCGCATCCGCGCGGCGCAAACCGGGTGGTAATGCGAGCGCGATGACCTCGCCGAGGGGCTCATGGTAGTAGCGGGCGACGAAGGCGACGAGCTCTAGCCAGTCCGGGGGCAAGGGCGACACTTCTCGCTGAACATGGCGCACGGTTTTAAGCCGGCTCGCATCTACCTCAGCATGATCCGGCAGCGCTACGATTACACCGCTCTTCTCGCCCCGTCCAAATGGCACGCGCGCACATCGGCCCAGGTCCTCTGAAGTGACATCTTCTGCTATGTAATCAAATAGTTGTGGGATCGGGACAGGTAATGCAACACGTACGATAGCCATTGGCGCTGCAATCCATATTCCAGAAGATGTTAAATTTCAGAGTGTTGGAGCGTATATCTGAGAGCATTCCGGGGAAAGCCAACTAAGCCTCTGCTCCGGAATCCATCTCAGGATTTGTCCACAAAATATGTGGATAACTTTGTGTACAGGATGGGAAAAACACCCTGAAACCTAGATGGCACAAGCACTTGTGTCACCTTGCCTTAACATTGAGCATTCTATTTGTTAATATTAATCAATATCTTAGCCGTACAATCCAGTGATGCAAACCCGGCAGTCGGCTTGCTTGCGCCAATCAGGTGCTTGTGTATAAGTCAAGCGCTTTCGGATAGGTTTCGCGCTTGACAGATTCGATTCCGGGGGACGAAATGACTTCAACGACACCCCGGCCGATACCGGGGATATTGACAGAAGGGGGCCTCGTCCTGATCCGCGACAAAACAATGACCAAGGATGATCACGCCAGCGAGCGAATGGCGCGTCCGTGGGAATGAACGGTATCGATCAACACCGAGACCGCGTCGGGCGACGTGAATTGCGAGATACCATGCCCGAGATTGAACACATGCCCCGGGTTGGGTCCGAATTGGTCTAGAACACGCCGGGCTTCGGCAGCGATGATCTCATTGTCACCAAACAGGATCGACGGGTCGAGGTTGCCCTGGATTGCGACCCGATCGCCCACCAGCGCACGCGCGCGTCCGATATCCATGGTCCAGTCTAGTCCGACGGCATCGGCACCGATTGCGGCGATGCTTTCCAGCCAAAGTCCTCCGCCCTTGGTGAACACGATGTTCGGTACTCGCCGACCCTCGCGCTCCTTGATCAATCCCGAAACGACTTGCTGCATATAGGGCAGCGAAAACTCGTGGTAGGCGGCTTCGGACAACACCCCACCCCAGGAGTCGAACACCATCACTGCCTGTGCCCCTGATTCGATCTGGGCGTTCAGGTAGGCAGTCACGGCACGTGCGGTCACCTCGAGGATGTGGTGCAACAGGTCGGGGCGCGAATACGCAAGTGTCTTGATGCGACGATAGTCCGACGACGAAGCCCCTTCCACCATATAGCAGGCAAGCGTCCACGGACTGCCTGAAAAGCCGATCAGCGGAACGCTGTTGTCGAGTGCGCGCCGGATAACCGATACGGCGTCCATTACATATTGCAGCTCGGCATGCGGATCGGGGCAGGCGAGATTACGGATCTCCCATTCATCGCGCAGCGGACGCTCGAAACGCGGCCCCTCCCCCTCGGCAAAATACAGCCCCAAGCCCATGGCATCCGGCACCGTCAGAATGTCGGAGAACAGAATCGCGGCGTCGAGCTTGTAACGCGCGAGCGGCTGCAGGGTCACTTCACATGCGAGGTCGGGATTCTTGCACAGGTCGAGGAAGCTGCCGGCGCGCCGACGGGTCTCGCAATACTCGGGCAGATAGCGCCCGGCCTGACGCATCAGCCAGACCGGTGTGTAGTCGGTGGGTTCGCGCAGCAGCGCGCGCAGGAAGGTGTCGTTGCGTAAACGGGTCACGTTGGCATCCTTGGTGTTGTGGTCGGGACCAAACCGCGATTATCCCGCTTTTCGGCTCCGCTGCCGACCACGAGCAAATGAAGCGATCAACGTCGCCAGAAAACCGGGGTCAGCACCACAAGCAACGTGAATATCTCGAGCCGCCCGAGAATCATCGTAAACGCAAGCACCCAGGTCTGGAGATCGGTGAGGGCGCTGTAGTTGGCCGCCGGCCCGACCGCACCCAGCCCCGGGCCGGTATTGTTGAGGCAAGCCACGACGGCTGAAAATGCCGTGATCAGGTCGACCCCGGTTGCGGCCATGACGAGGGTCAGCGACACGATCGACACCATGTACATGAAGCTGAAGCCCAGCACCGCATGCAGAATACCCTCGGAAACCGGCTTTCCGCCAAGGCGGACCGGTTGCACTGCGTGCGGATGAAGCGAGCGGATGATTTCGCGATACACCTGCTTGTAGAGGATCATGGCGCGCATCATCTTGATACCGCCGCCGGTCGACCCCGAGCAGGCGATGAAGCTGCCCAGAAACAGTACCCATATCTGCGCGAACATCGGCCACAGAGTGTAGTCGTAGGTCGAGAGGCCGAGCGAGGTGGAGATCGACACCACATGAAAGGATACATAGCGCAGCGTGGTCAGCAGGTCGGCATGAGCGTTGTGCTGCATCAGGAATAGGGTGAGCAGCACGATGCTCAGGGCCAGCACGGCGAAATAGAATGGAATCTCGGGATCGCTGAAGTAGGGCTTGGGGCTGCGTCGCGCCAGCGCCAGGTAATGGGTGGCGTAGTTTAGGCCGGCGAGCAGCGCGAACACGATCACGATGATTTCGATCTCGGTGCTGTTGAAATACCCCAGTGAAGCATCCTTGCTCGAGAAGCCGCCCAGGCCGGCAACGGTAAATGCATGGATGATCGCATCCCAAGCATCCATGCCAGCCAACCATAGACTCACCCCACAGGCCACGGTCAGCAATAGATACGTAAGCCACAAGCCCTTGGCGGTTTCGGCAATGCGCGGCGTGAGGCTTGACTCCTTCATCGGTGTGGGCACTTCGGCCTTGAACAGTTGCCGCCCCCCGATACCGAGCAGGGGCAGAATAGCGACCACCAGCACGATGACACCCATGCCGCCGATCCAGTGCATGAACGTTCGCCACAGGTTGATCGAGATCGGCAGATCATCAAGTCCGGTCAGCAGCGTTGCGCCGGTCGCGGTAAGCCCCGACACCGCCTCGAAATAGGCGTCGGTGAAACTCAACTCGGGCAGGTAGCCGCGCAGCGGCAGGGTGCCGAAGATCGGTGTCACTACCCAGGTGAGCGCCACCAGCAGGAAACCGTCGCTCGGACGCAGATCGCGCCGCCGTCCCCGGGTCAGCAGCCACAGCAGCAGACCGGTGCCGAATGTCACCGCGATCGAGATGTCGTAAGCGATGACCGCGCCGTCAGCCAGACAGAAAGACACCGCCAACGGAAAAAGCATCAGCAGGCCGAACATCATCACGATCAGGCCGAGTGCATTCAGTACCGGGTAGGAATGACGCATGTCAGAAGAAAGCGAAGCCGACCTGGAACAGCTTCTCGACCTGACGAACCAGACGTTTGTGGGTACAGAAGACGATCACATGGTCGCCGGATTCGACCACCGTGTCGTGATGCGGCATGATGACCTGCCTGCGCATCACCTTGCCGTCAGCCTTGCGCTCTTCCCGGACGATTGCAGCGATCGTTGCCCCATTTGGCAGCGCGACATGATCGATGGTGCGGCCGACAACCTTGGAATCCTTGGGCGAGCCATGTGCGATGATCTCAAGCGCCTCTGCGGCCCCGCGGCGCAGACTGTGCACCGCCACCACATCACCCAGGCGTACATGCGCCAGCAGTGAGCCGATCGAGGTCTGGGCGGGCGAGATCGCAATGTCGATCGGCCCGCCCTGCACCAGATCGACATAGGAGCGACGATTGATCAGGGCGAGGGTGCGCCGCGCGCCCATGCGTTTGGCGAGCGAGGCCGACATGATGTTGTCTTCGTCGTCGTTGGTGAGCGCCACGAACAGGTCGGTTTCGTCGATGCCTTCGTTCTCGAGCAACTTCTCGTCGGTAGCATCACCACGCAGCACCAAGGCTCGGTCGAGGTGGGTGGCCAGCATCTCGGCCCTGCGCTTGTTCGTTTCGAGCACCTTGACGTTGTAATCATGCTCGATCGAGCGGGCCAGACGAAAACCGATGTTGCCGCCGCCCGCTATCAGAATGCGGCGCGTGGGTTGATCGGAACGACGCAATTCGCGCATCACCTGACGGATATGTACGGTTGCTGCCAGGCAGAAAACTTCGTCGCCGGGCATCACCATGGTGTCGCCCTCGGGAATGATCGCGTCCCCGCTTCGGTAGATTGCCGCGATACGCACCTCGACGTTGGGCATGTGGTACTTGAGGGCCTTGAGCGGATGGCCCACCAGCGGCCCGCCCTCGAATGCACGTACCGCAATCAGGCTGAGTGCACCATCGGCAAACTCGAGCACCTGAAGCGCCTCGGGAAACGAAATGAGCAGACGAATGTGGTCGGTCACAATCTGCTCTGGACAGATCGAGAAGCCCACTGCGAACTTGTCGTCGCCAAGTAGTTCGGGATGTTCGACGAAATCCCCTGAGCGCAGGCGCGCAATCCGGGTCGGAAGGTTGAACACCGCCTTGGCGACCAGACAGGCGCAAAGATTGGTCTGGTCGGACTGGGTCACCGCGATCAAGAGATCGGCGTCTTCTGCACCCGCCTCCCTCAACACCGACGGAGATGCACCATTGCCCAGCACCGTACGCAGTTCAAGCCGGTCACGCAGGATGTCGAGACACTCGGCGCTGGTGTCGACCAGGGTGATGTCGTTGGCTTCGGAAACCAGATTCTCCGCCACCGATGCACCGACCTGTCCTGCGCCAAGAATGATGATCTTCAACTGGAGTACGCCGTTCGTTGCCAGAGCGCTGATTCTACGCTGATGCGGGTTCGACTCGAAATCGACTGTTACCGAAATGCAACCCCGGGCAAAGGACGGTCGCGGCTATCTTGCCGGTTGTGCAGCCATGAATGCCTTCATGTGAAAGCGCAAGTGCTCGGGGGTGTAGGTGAATTGCGTGCCAATCGGGCATGCGCGACGTGCCAGGCAACCCTGGCTGGGGCATGTCGCGTCCGCCAT
>JAEUNS010000138.1 GCA_016790005.1 Zoogloeaceae bacterium | reverse complement strand
CGCGAAATAATGATCGGCGCCTGGGCGCCACTCTGAGAACAACGCCATGAAACTCTATGCCTCGCTCACCAGCCCCTATGCCCGCAAGATCCGGATCATGCTTGCTGAAAAGGCGCTGCCCTTCGAGCTGATCGTCGACTCACCCTGGGATGCAAGCAGCGCGGTACCTGCAAACAACCCGCTGGGCAAGGTGCCGGTGCTGATCAGCGACACCGGCGAGGTGTTCTTCGACTCCCCAGTGGTCGCCGCTTTCATCGAAACCCTCGGTGCATCCCCGGCACTGGTTCCGCAACATCCACTTGCAGCAGTGCGGGTCAGGCTCACCGAATCGCTGGCCGATGGATTGTGCGATGCTGCGATCACCGCGCTGCTCGAGTCGCGGCGTGCGCCCGAGGTGCAAAACACGGCGGACATCGAGCGCCAGTTGGGCAAGGTTGCACGCGCGCTGGATTCACTCGAGACGCGCTTGCGCGGCAAGACCTGGTTCAATGGCGATACGCTCCAGCTGGGCGATATCGCGGTCGGCATCGCGCTGGCTTATCTCGATTTTCGCTACTCACAGATGCCGTGGCGTGACACCCGTCCGGCCCTGACGGATTTCGCCGCCCGCATTCATGCGCGCCAAAGCTTCATCGACACCATTCCACCCGCGGCCTGAATGCCTGCCATGTCCGACCTGGTGGTGGTGATCACCAATCTGCCCGACCAGGCCAGTGCCGAACGGCTTGCCGAGAACCTGATCGAGAGGCGGCTTGCCGCATGTGTAAACATCCTCGCGCCATGCAGCTCGATCTACCGCTGGCAGGGCACGACCGAGCATGCCAGCGAAATACCGCTGCTGATCAAGACCACGCGCGACCGCTACCCGGCCGTTGAAGAAGCCATCGTTGCGCTTCATCCCTACGAACTCCCCGAGATCGTTGCGGTCCCAGCCATTCTGGGCTTGGGCGCCTACCTCGACTGGGTTGCGGGGGAAGTGGCCAGCCCTTCCTGACGTCACACTAACATCCTGCCCGCGGCCACACGCGGCGCGCCGTTCCAAGCGAAGCCCGATGAAGCACCTCCCGACCCTGCTGCATGCGCTACTTGCGCCCCTCTTCGCCCTGTTGCTGTTCACGCTGGCGGGCGCTGCCCAGGCCGACCCGATCGAACCCGAAAAGGCCTTTCAGATGTCGGCTCGCTCGATTGCGCCCGACATGGTCGAAGTGAGCTTCAAGATTCGCAGGGCCTACTATCTTTACGCGAGCAAACTGCGCTTTTACGCCGACCCCGAGACTGTGCAGCTTGGTGAGCCCCAGCGCCCACCCGGCAAGATGCACAAGGACGAATTTTTCGGCGATGTCGAGACCTACCGCGACACCCTCACGATCCTGGTGCCGATCGACAATGCGGCCGGACTCACCGGATTCGAGCTGAGCGTCGTCAGCCAGGGCTGCTGGGATGGCGGAATCTGCTACCCGCCTCTCACCCAGACCGCCACCATCGACCTTTCGGCATCGACCGGTGCGGGCGGTGCCTCCACCAGCTTGCTGCAACGCGCATTGCAAGGTAGCCCTACTGCACAGCCTGGCGACAGCCCGCCGCTTCCGGCGGGCGACGAGAGCGGGCGCATCGCCGGCCTGCTCAAGGATGCGACGGTACCGGTGATCCTCGCGAGCTTCTTCGGCTTCGGTCTGTTGCTGGCCTTCACGCCCTGCACCTTCCCGATGATTCCGATCCTGTCCGGCATCATCGTCGGCCATGGTCACCATATCTCGCGCAGCCGTGCGCTTGGCCTGTCGCTCGCCTACGTGCTAGGCATGGCCTTCACCTACGCACTCGCGGGGGTCGCGGCCGGCATGTCGGGTACGTTGCTGTCGGCGGCCCTGCAAAATGCCTGGGTGCTCGGTGGCTTCGCGTTGATCTTCGTGCTGCTGTCGTTGTCGATGTTCGGCTTTTACGAGTTGCAGCTGCCGTCGGCCCTTCAGAGCCGGTTGACATCCACCGCAAGCCACCAGAAGGGCGGACAAGTCTTTGGCGTGGCGATCATGGGCGTACTGTCGGCGCTGATCGTCGGCCCGTGCGTGGCCGCCCCGCTCGCCGGTGCGCTGCTCTACATCGCACAGACCGGCGATGCAGTGCTGGGCGGCCTGGCCCTGTTCATGCTGGGGTTCGGCATGGGCGCACCGCTCATACTCCTGGGCCTGGGTTTGCGCACGCTGCTGCCAAAAGCCGGGCCATGGATGGAAGGGGTCAAGAAGGGCTTCGGGGTCATGCTACTGGGCGTTGCGCTGTGGCTGGTGATGCCGGTCCTGCCGCCGCTCCTGACCATGCTGCTGTGGGCTGCGCTGTTGTTGTTCTCCGGCATCTTCCTGCATGCCCTCGACCCGTTGCCCCACACCGCACACGGCTGGCAGCGCTTCTGGAAAGGCGTCGGGGTGGCGTTGTTGCTCTCAGGCGGCGCGATCCTGATCGGCGCACTCGCCGGTTCGCGCGACCCGCTGCAACCTTTGGTGGTTCTGCAGGCGCAGGGCTCGAACCCCGCGGTCACCGGACCACGCTTCGAGCGGGTCGATTCGCTGGCCGAACTCGATCAGCGCCTCGCAACGGCGGACCGCCCGGTGATGCTCGACTTCTATGCTGATTGGTGCGTGTCGTGCAAGGAGATGGAGCGCTATACCTTTTCAGCACCGCAGGTTGGCGCGCACATGTCGCAAATGCTGTTGCTCAAGGCCGACGTGACCGCCAACAACGATGAACACAAGGCCTTGCTGAAACGCTTCAGCCTGTTCGGCCCGCCGGGGATCATCTTTTTTGCACCAGGCGGCAAGGAGATCGATGACTTGCGCGTGGTCGGCTTCATGGAGGCGGCCCCCTTCGCCGCGATTCTCGCCCGCGCCAGACGCTGATCACGCCGTCCGCGCGCGACGGACGGGCCTCGAGCGTGCGTTTTGCCCTACAATTGCGGGCTCATTCTTTATACACAACGCCGATATGTTTTCAGGAATCGTGGCCGCCTGCGGCCGACTCGTGGCGATCGACCCTCAACTCGACGGGGTGCGGCTTTCGATCGATACCGCCGGGCTCGATCTTGGCGACGTTGCGATCGGCGACAGCATCGCCAACAGCGGCGTCTGCCTGACCGTGATCGAGATCGACGGAGCGATCGCGCGCTTCGATGTTTCACGCGAGACACTCAACTGCACCACGGGGCTCAATGAGATTGGCAACGAGGTCAATCTCGAGAAGGCCCTGCGCCTGGCCGACCGACTCGGCGGCCACCTTGTGACCGGTCATGTCGACGGCGTCGGCGAAGTGTTGCGTTTTCTGCCGGTGGGCGAGAGCCATGAACTCGTGATCCGGGCACCGCGAGCGCTCGCAGGCTACATTGCACGCAAGGGCTCGATCACCGTAAACGGGGTGAGCCTGACCGTGAACCGGGTGGAGGGCACGGATTTTTCGATCAACCTCATTCCCCACACCGTTGCGGTCACCAACCTAAAACAACTCGAGGCAGGCAGCCTGGTCAATCTCGAGATCGATCTCATCGCCCGCTACGTCGAACGCATGCAGGCATGGCGCGAGGAATCAGCACAATGAGCGCACTATCACCGATCACCGAGATCATCGAAGACATTCGCGCCGGCCGCATGGTGGTGCTGGTCGACGAGGAAGACCGCGAGAATGAAGGCGATCTGGTCATTGCCGCCGAGCATGTCACGCCCGAGGCGATCAACTTCATGGCCAAGCACGGCCGCGGCCTGATCTGCCTGACCCTCACCGAGCAGCGCTGTCGCCAGCTCGACCTGCAGCTTATGGTGCGCAACAACCGCTCGCCGCATGGCACCGCATTCACAACCTCGATCGAGGCAGCCGAGGGCGTGACCACCGGGATTTCGGCGCAGGATCGCTCACGCACGGTGCAGACCGCCGTTGCGCGCCATGCCCGGCCCGAGGACATCGTCCAGCCCGGTCATATCTTCCCGCTGATGGCCCAGAACGGCGGGGTGTTGATAAGGGCCGGCCACACCGAGGCAGGCTGCGACCTCTCGATGCTTGCAAATCTCGAGCCGGCCGCCGTCATCTGCGAGATTCTCAAGGAAGACGGGACGATGGCCCGCCTGCCGGACCTCGTACCCTTCGCACAGGCGCACGGGCTCAAGATCGGCGCGATTCGCGACCTGATCGAGTACCGCGCAGCCAACGAACGCCTGGTCGAGCGCGTGTCCGAAAAGATCGTGACCCTGCAGCAGGGCACCTTCACCCTCGCCGCGTTCGAAGACAAGACCTCGGGAGACATCCACTTCGCCCTGGTGCGCGGTGACATCAGGCCCGACCGCGAGACCCTTGTCCGGGTGCACGAGCCAATCTCGGTCGTGGACTTTCTCGATCCGAACAGCGGCCTGCACAGCTTCCCGGTCTCGGCATCGCTCAACCAGCTTGGCGCAGCCGAGCAAGGCGTGATGGTGCTGCTGTACCGCCCCCAGACCGGTCAGGAACTGCTGGCCAGCCTCACCGGCACCGCGTCCAGAAGGCCCGCCCGCTGGGACCCGCGCCTTTTCGGCATTGGCGCGCAGATTCTGCGCGACCTCAAGGTCGGCAAGATGCGCCTGATGGCCAGCCCCAAGAAAATCCCCAACATGACCGGATTCGGACTCGAGATCACCGGATTCGTAGAACAGGACTGAATGACCATGCCTCGCTTTGAAAACATCACTGAATTCGAACCCGACCTCGACGGTCACGGGCTGCGGATCGGTATCGTGATGAGCCGCTTCAACCAGGACGTGTGCGAAGGCCTGCTGTCGGCCTGCATCGACGAGTTGCTGCGCCTTAAGGTTTCATCCGAACTGATCAGGGTGGCGACCGTACCGGGCGCGCTCGAGGTCCCGCTGATACTCCAGACCATGGCCCGCAGCGGGCGTTTCGACGCACTGGTTGCGCTCGGCGCGGTGATCCGCGGCGAAACCTACCATTTCGAACTGGTCTCGAACGAGATGGGCAGCGGCATCACTCGCATCACGCTCGACACCGGGGTGCCGGTTGCGAATGGCGTGCTCACGACCGAGGACGACGATCAGGCGCTCGCACGCATGCGCGAAAAGGGCAGCGACTGCGCGCAGGCTGCGGTCGAGATGGCCAATCTGATCCGGGCACTCAAGTGAGCGCCAAGGCGGCGCGGCGGCGCGCCCGCGAGTTTGCGCTGCAAGGCGTTTACCAGTGGCTGTTGTCGAACAACTCGGCCACCAGCATCGAAGCGCACTTCGCTCAGGTCACCGGTTTCGACAAGGCCGACCGCGAGCTCTTCATCGCGCTGCTGCGGGGTACCATCAACAATAAAGAGGCGCTGCAGGCCAGCTTTGCGCCTTTTCTGTCCCGCGGCGTCGATGAGCTCTCACCGGTCGAGCATGCGATCCTGCTGCTATCGACCCATGAGCTCGCGCACCGGCCCGAAACACCATACCGCGTCATCATCAACGAAGCCATCGAGCTCGCCAAGGCCTACGGCGGCACCGACGGTCATCGCTTCGTTAACGGGGTGCTCGACAAACTGGCAGCACAACTGCGTGCAACTGAAGTGAGCATGCCACGCGACGCCAAACCGACCTGAGTCCACTAAGCTGTCAACCAAGGCACCAAAGAAGAAGGGGACCACTGGTCCCCTTCTTCCTTTCGGCCGAACCACCCGCTTGCACGGGTGGCGGCGATCAGACGATCAACGGAAATCGGCGCGCGGACGACGCGGCGCGGCGCTGCGATCGTCGGACGTGCGGCGGGCGGAATCCTCACGACGACCGAAGTCGGAACCGTCACGCGAGAAGCTGCCACCCGGGCGACGCGAATCGCCACTGCCGGCGCCCGGACGGCGACTGTCGCCTGCCGGGTTGGACCAGCCCTTGGTCGCACCGGGACGGGCGTCACGACCTGCACCGGCGCGATCGCCATAGCTGGGACCGCTGCGCTGCGGCTTGCGCGGCGCTGACGGACGCGAGGTCGGCTCCAGGCCTTCGATCACATGCACTGCCAGCGGCTTGCCGGTGAAGCGCTCGATCGCACGCACCATGCCCATCTCGCGCGAACCGAAGAAGGTGATGGCGATGCCGTCACGACCGGCACGGCCGGTGCGGCCGATACGGTGTACATAGTCTTCGGCCTGACGCGGCGCATCGAAGTTGATGACATGGCTGATACCGGCCACATCGATGCCGCGCGCAGCGACATCGGTTGCAACCAGAACGCCGATCCGGCCCTGACGCAGGCGGTCGAGCGTCTTGTTGCGTGCGGTCTGATGCATGTCGCCATGCAGTGCGGCGGCGTTGAAGCCCTTCTCCTGCAAACTGAGCGAGACTTCTTCGGCGCTCTTCTTGGTGGCAGTGAACACCACTGCCTGCTGAAGGTCGGCACCGCCGAGCAGGGATTCGAGCATGCGCGATTTGTGGCCGAGGCTGTCGGCCATCATCAGGCGCTGTTCGATGTTGCCGCTGCGACTGGCAGTGTCGGCCACTTCGATGCGGTCGGGGTTACTGGTCAGCTTGGCTGCGAGCTTGCCGACCACGCCATCGAGCGTCGCCGAGAACAGCAGCGTCTGACGACTGGCGGGCGTCGCAGCAACGATGGTTTCGATATCTTCGGCAAAACCCATGTCGAGCATGCGGTCGGCCTCGTCGAGCACCAGCACTTCGATGTCCGAGAGCTTGAGCTTGCGGCGCTGCAGATGGTCGATCAGACGACCCGGGGTCGCAACCACGATGTCGACAGGGCGCGACAACTGCTTGGCCTGGGCAAAGAACGGTGCGCCCCCCACCAGACATGCAGTGTTGAGCCAGCGCAGACCGCGGCCATAGGTCTTGACCGCGTTCTCGACCTGCTGGGCGAGCTCGCGGGTCGGGGTGAGGATCAGCACCCGCGGGCCGGAACCCTGGGCGGAGCGACGATCGATCAGACGGTTCAGGCACGGCAGGGTGAAGGCAGCGGTCTTGCCGCTACCGGTCTGCGACGACACCAGCAGGTCGGAGCCCTTCATGGCGGCGGGAATCGATCGGATCTGTACTTGGGTCGGGGTCGTGTAACCGGTGGTCTCGATGGCTTGCAAAAGCATGGCGTCGAGGCCAAGTTCGTTGAAATTCATGTTCTTCCTTGTATTTTTTACGGCGCAATAAGACTTGCATGCCGTCGTCGGGCCCATTGATGGGCATGGGGCATCGCAGTGTCGATAGACACCGAAGCGACAAGCGCGCGATGGGCTTACGGCGGGCTGCCCGACGCACTTGCGAACGGAACAGAACCGCTCATCGGCACCAACCGGTTATCGCGATGCCAGACGATCAGGAAGAACGCATGGATTTCGGAAGGTGGGTCGGGGGCGATGGGGCTGTGGTGACAGTCCCTCGGCTGGGTACCGCAGCTTTTGACTGCGGGCAAGCAAACTACTAGACCGAATGCTGCTTTGCACAACGCTGCGGATAATAGCTGATAACGACGTTCAAGTCACCATAAAACAACAAGGCCCACCATAAATCGGCAGGCCTATGTGCATCTTGAGCACTTCTGCGCTCAAGTTGTCCCCTATTTTTTTGATCAGTCGCCGTTTACCGCGGCCTTCAGCGTTGCGCCTGCCGAGAACTTGGGCACACGTGCGGCGGCGATCTCGATCGTTGCGCCGGTCTGGGGATTACGACCCGAACGTGCAGCCCGTTCGGAGACTTCAAACGAGCCAAAACCGGTAAAGGAAACCTTTTCGCCAGCGGTCAAGCGCGCTGCAATGATATCGAGTACGGCGGTCAGGGCACGGTCGGCCTGCGCACGCGATACGTCAAGACTGTCGGCCAAGGCTTCGACGAATTCACCTTTGTTCATGTTTTCCCTCGATTGATCAGTGGATGAAAGCTGTTTGCTGGCGAGGATTCTAGCACCGTAGCGGTCTTTGGGGCATTCGCGCTGGTCTTCCTTACGAAAATAATGCGATTACATTTTCTTGAGCGGTACAGACCCACAACGCATGACGATCTCAAGAAATTGCCACCTCGCATCCCGCCGCGCGCGCCCGGCGCAATCAATCTTCCTTGTATGGCCCCGCCCCGAATCCGATCGGAGCCGGCGCTGCCGCCACGAGTTTGGAGAACACACGCTGGAAATCTTCATGCGTGAGCGGCTTGGCTGTACCAGCCATCGGATCGCGGTTCTCGCGGAAGCCGGCCGAAACCTCCGCCCAGTCCTGCTCACTGAAGTGCTTGCGACACAGTGGCAGAATCTCGCGCTCCTCGGTGATCATGTGATCGCGGTAGAACTTGGCAAAGCCGTCGAAGGCCTCTACAAAGGCATCGTAGCCGCCCTTGGGGTCAGCCTCGTAATGGTTCATCGCGGCCTCGAGGGCTTCTATCCGCGCTTCGCCGCTGGCATGGTCCTGCTCCAGTCGGGCGATGACTGCATCGGCCTCGCCGGTCTTGTGCTTGAGCCGGGCGAACAGGTACTGGTCTTCCTTGGGGTGATGGCGCTGCTCGGGATACTCCTTGAGATAGTGCACCATCGCCTTCAGCAGCTTGAAGTCTGGCGCGAGCTTGCCCGCGCCGATCTCTTTGAGCATGTAATGCACCGCATGGATGATTGCCGCCAGGGACTGATGTTCGTCCCGGATGATGTTCATTGCGTCCACGATCTGGCTCCTTGAAGTCTTGGCCCTGGCCGGCACGCCGCCGCACCAGGGGATTTGTTACACGGCTGCTCAGCCCGCGAGCATGTCCTGGTGCTTGCCGCCCAGTCCGAGATAGGCCTCGATCACACGCGGGTCGTCGGCCAGCATGTGGGCAGGCCCTTCCATTGCGATCGCACCGGTCTCCAGCACATAGGCGTAATCGGCCACCTGCAGGGCCGCGCGCGCGTTCTGCTCGACCAGCAGAATCGACACCCCACGCCGGCGCAACTCCGAGATGATCCGGAAGATCTCGCGCACGATCAGCGGCGCGAGCCCGAGGCTGGGTTCGTCGAGCATCAGCAACTTCGGTTTGGCCATCAGCGCACGCCCCACCGCCAACATCTGGCGTTCGCCACCCGAGAGGGTGCCAGCCAGCTGGGCGCGTCGTTCCTTCAGACGCGGAAACAGCGCGTAGACCTCCTCCATCGTGTCGCCATGGTCGCGCTTGCCCATGCGGTAGCGCTGGAAGGCGCCCAGCACCAGGTTGTCCTCGACGCTCATCTCGCCAAAGAGCTCACGCTTTTCCGGCACCAGGTTCATGCCGCGCGCGACCATGCGCTCGACCTCGGGCACGCCCTCGATCTGGCCGTCGAATCCCACCTGGCCCTTGGAGGCGAGCATCCCCATGACGGCTGACAACATGGTGGTCTTGCCCGCCCCGTTCGGACCGATCACGGTCACGATCTGGCCCTCGCCCACCTTGATGCTGGCATTCGAAAGCGCTTCGACCTTGCCGTAGTGGACGGTCAGATTGCTGACCTCGAGCACGGCCCGGCTGACTTCATTGTGCGCGCCCATCACTCCACCCCCCCAAGATAGGCTTCGAGCACGGCCGGGTTCTTCTGCACCTCTTCCGGCAGGCCCTCGGCGATCTTCTCGCCAAACTCCATCACCACCACCCGATCGACGAGCCCCATCACGAAGTCCATGTCATGCTCGACCAGCAGCACCCCCATGCCCTCTCCGCGCAGCCGCTTGAGCAGATCGCCCAGTGCCTGCTTCTCTTTGTAGCGCAGACCCGCGGCCGGCTCGTCGAGCAGCAGCAGGCACGGGTCGGACGCGAGCGCGCGGGCAATCTCGAGAATGCGCTGCTGACCGAGCGCAAGACTGCCGGCCTCGTCATGCATATGCTCGGCGAGGCCCACCCGCTCGATCTGACGTGCAGCCTCGGCCAGAATGCGGTCTTCTTCAACCCTGTCCATGCGCCACGCCGAAGCCAGCACCCCTTTAGAACCACGCAGATGCGCACCGATCGCAACGTTCTCGAGCACACTCATCGTGGGCAGCAGCTTCACATGCTGGAAGGTGCGGCTCATGCCGAGGCGCGAGATCGCACGCGAACCCTTGCCGACGACCGACTGACCGAGAAACAGCACCTCGCCCGAAGTCGGCGTATCGACGCCCGACACCTGGTTGAACATGGTGCTCTTGCCCGCGCCGTTGGGCCCGATCAGGGCGAGGATCTCGCCCGCCCGCACGCTCAGGCTCATATTGTTGTTGGCGACCAGCCCCCCGAACCGGCGGGTGACGTCGCGCGCCTCGAGCAGCACGTCGCCGGCGGCAGGCATGTTGCGCCTGGGTAGCGGCGTGGCGTTTGGATCGATCCGACGCCGATCGACCCTGATCGGCACGACCCGGTTCACGCCGGCGACGATGATGGGCCACAGTCCTCCGCGAGCCTTGTGCAGGATCAGCACCATCAGGATGCCGAAGACGATGATCTCGAAATTACCGCTCTCGCCCAGGAGCTTGGGCAGGACATCCTGCAGCCACTGCTTGAGCACCGTGATCACACCTGCACCGACCAGTGCCCCCCATACATGCGCAGCACCGCCCACAACCGCCATGAACAGATACTCGATACCGAGGTGCAGGCCGAACGGGGTCGGATTGACGAAGCGCTGCATGTGGGCATACAGCCAGCCCGAAGCACACGCGAGCAAGGCCGCGATCACGAAGATCACCATACGCGAACGCGCAGTGTCGACGCCCATGGCCTCGGCCATCACGATGCCGCCCTTGAGCGCACGAATCGCCCGCCCCTCGCGTGAGTCGAGCAGATTGCGAGTGGTGAAGATACCCAGCAGCAGGAAGGCCCAGATCAGGTAATACACCTGGTGCCCTTGCAGCAGCTCGACCCCGAACACCGAGATTGCCGGAATACCCGAAAGCCCGGTGTGGCCACCGAGGGTGGCCATGGTGCCAAACAGGAAGTACAGGCTGATCCCCCAGGCAATGGTACCCAGCGGCAGGTAATGCCCCGACAGCTTGAGCGTGAGCGAACCGATCAGCACCGCGACCGCCGCCGTGAGCACCAGGCCAACGACAAGCGAGATCCAAGGCGCACCGCCGGCCCAGGCGATCCAGGCGGGCAACTCGGCCGACGTCGACAACACCGCGGTGGTGTAGGCGCCGATACCGACGAACGCGGCCTGACCGAAGCTGGTGAGTCCGCCCACCCCGGTGAGCAGCACCAGCCCGAGCGCGACCATTGCATACAGGCCGATATAGTTGAGCAGGGTGATGTAGAACGCCGACAACGTCAGTGGTGCAAGCAGCAGGATGCCCATGAACACCACCAGGAACAGGCGTGGAGAGAGTCCGGCTTTCATTCTTCCTCCTCCATGTGATGGCTGGTGAGCGAGCGCCACACGAGCACCGGAATGATGAGCGTGAACACGATGACTTCCTTGTAGGCACTGGCCCAGAACGAACTGAAGGCCTCTAGCAGCCCGACCAGGATCGCGCCACCGGCAGCGATCGGATAACTGGCGAGGCCGCCGATGATTGCGGCGACAAAGCCCTTGAGCCCGATCAGAAAGCCGCTGTCGTAGTAAATTGTGGTGATCGGCGAGATCAGCACGCCCGAGAGCGTGCCGATCAGCGCGGCCAGAAAGAAGGTCAGCTTGCCGGCCAGCGCCGGCGAGATACCCATCAGGCGGGCGCCGTTGCGGTTGATCGCGGTCGCCCGCAAGGCCTTGCCATAGATGGTGCGACCGAAAAACAGGGCCAGCGCCACGATCAGCACCAATGAGGACATCACCACCCAGACGGTCTGACCCGTCACCGTCATCGGGCCGACTTCGAAGCGCGCGTCCGAGAATGCCGGGGTGCGATAGCCTTCCGCACCAAAAAACAGCAGGCCCAACCCGACCATCGCGAGATGCGCGGCGACCGAAACGATCAGCAGCACCAGTACCGGCGCCTCGGCGATCGGCTGATAGACGATGCGGTACATCATCGGCCCCAGCGGCACGACGATCAGCAACGCAACCAGCACCTGCAACGCGAGCGCGAGTTCTGCGAGCGGCATCGCCTTGAGCAGCCCAAGCAACGCCAGCGGATAGGCCAGATTGACCGCCATGATGGCTATAAGGCGCTTTGACTGCCCTGCGCGCAACGCCGCCATCCCGTCGAGCACCGCCACCACCACGCCGGCCCCCAGCAACAACCACACGGTGGCCGGGAGCACGCCGTTGCCGACCATCGCGAGGGTCAGCGCACCGTATGCGACGAACTCTCCCTGGGGTATGAAAATCACCCGTGTCACCGCAAACACCAACACCAGCGCAAGCGCCAGGAGCGCATAGATCGCGCCGTTGGTGATGCCGTCCTGACCGAGGATCAGTGCAATCTGAAAATCCATGGACGAAGCCTCCCTGTCACCTGCGGCGCATCGCCGTGGTGAGGGTCCTGAAACGATAGATCCGGGTTCAAGTCGCGAGGGCCCGTCGCCCCCGCCGCAAGGTGTCGATTACTCGACCAGTTTCCACGCACCGTTGCTGATCTGAACCATGACGCGCGAGCGCTGATCGAAACCGAGGTGATCGGTCGGGCTCATGTTGAATACGCCATGCGCACCCGGCGTTTCCTTCACGTTCTCGAGCGCTTCACGCAAGGCGGCACGAAATTCGGGCGTCCCCGGCTTGGCCGATTTCAGCGCCACCGGCACGGCGGCATTCAGCAACACGCCCGAATCCCATGCATGCGCGCCAAAGGTCGACACGCTGCCCTTGCCATGAGCGGCCTCATAGGCATCGATGTAGGTCAGCGCGCTCGCCTTCACCGGATTGCCGTCGGGCAGTTGAGCCGCCACCAGTACCGGTCCGGCCGGCAGGAAGGTGCCCTCGCAATCTGCGCCGCATACGCGCAAAAAGTCGTTGTTGGCCACCCCGTGGGTCTGATAGACCTTGCCGGTCCACCCGCGCTCCTTGAGCGCCTTTTGCGGCAGCGCTGCGGGCGTGCCGGAACCGGCGCTGAACATCGCGTCGGGACGGGCCGCCATCATTTTCAGTACCTGACCGGTCACCGAGGTGTCGGTGCGGTTGAAGCGCTCGTTGGCAACGATCTTGATTCCACGCGCTTCGGCAACACCCTTGAACTGCTCGTACCAGCCCTCGCCATAGGCGTCGGCAAAGCCGATGAAGGCCACGTTCTTGATGTTGTTGTTGGTCATGTGTTCGATGATCGCGGTCGACATCTGGGCGTCGTTCTGCGGTGTCTTGAACACCCAATGACGTTTCTCGTCGACCGGCTCGACGATCCGGCTCGACGCCGCCCACGAGATCATCGGCGTCTTGGATTCTGCGGCGACATCGATCATCGCGAGCGAGTTCGGCGACGTGGTGGAACCCAGCACGACGTCGACCTTGTCTTCCGAGACCAGCTTACGGATGTTCTTGACCGCGCTGGTGGTGTCGGAGGCGTCATCGAGAACGATGTAATTGATCTTCTGGCCACCGATCTCCTTCGGCATGAGATCGACCGTGTTGCGCTCGGGAATCCCGAGCGACGCAGCCGGACCGGTCGCCGAGAGCGTTACCCCGACATTGATCTGTGCATGCGCTGCAGTCGCGGCAAAGGCAAGGGTCATTGCTGCTACAAGGGTGCTCTTGAACTTCATGGGTGTCTCCTCCTCGTGATTTATGCGGCCACCGCGAGCTTCTGGACAAGGCTCTTTGGCAGCGTAAAATTATTTCATGTAAAACCGATTCAAAAATAACGAATTGTTGCAGCTATACGCGTTCGATCACCATGGCGATACCTTGGCCGACCCCAATACACATCGTGGCGAGGCCAAAGCGCCCGCCGGTGGTTTCGAGCTGACGCATCAGCGTGAGCACCAGCCGCGCACCGGACGCACCGAGCGGATGGCCCAGCGCGATCGCGCCACCGTTGGGGTTCACCTGCGCTGCGTCGTCGGGAAGGCCGAGCTGACGCAGCACAGCCAGCGCCTGGGCAGCGAAGGCTTCGTTGAGTTCGATGGCATCGATCTGGTCGAGCTTCAGACCGCTCATCGCGAGCACTCGCTTGCTTGCCGGCGCCGGGCCGATGCCCATGATGCGCGGCTCGACACCGACCGTGGTCATTGCCACGATGCGCGCGCGCGGCTTGAGTCCATGCCGCGCAGCCGCGGCTTCCGAAGCGAGCAATACCGCGGCCGAACCATCGTTGGTGCCCGAAGCATTGCCGGCGGTCACTGAGCCGTCCGGGCGCACAACGCCTTTGAGCCTGCCCAACGCCTCGAGCGTGGTGGCACGCGGATGTTCGTCAGCCGTGATGCGAAGGGGCTCACCCTTCTTCTGAGCGACTTCGACCGGCACGAGCTCGCCCTCGAAGAACCCTCGCTCGGCTGCAGCCGCATAGCGCTGCTGGCTGCGCAGCGCGAACATGTCCTGGTCGGCACGGCTGATGCTGAAGTCGGTCGCGACGTTCTCGGCGGTCTCCGGCATCGAGTCGATGCCGTACTTCGCCTTCATCAGCGGATTGACGAAGCGCCAGCCGATGGTGGTGTCCTCGATCTTGGCGACCCGCGAAAACGGCGCATCGGCCTTGCCCATCACGAAGGGCGCCCGGCTCATGCTCTCGACCCCGCCCGCCAACATCAACCCCGCCTCGCCCGCCTTGATCGCGCGTGCGGCGGTGCCGATCGCATCCATGCCCGAACCGCACAGGCGGTTGATCGTCGCCCCGGGCACGTCGATCGGCAGGCCGGCCAGCAACGCGGCCATGCGCGCCACGTCGCGATTGTCTTCCCCTGCCTGGTTGGCACAGCCATAGTAGATGTCGTCGAGCGCGGCCCAATCCACACCCGGGTTGCGCGCGATCAAGGCCTTGATAGGCAGAGCCGCAAGGTCATCGGTACGCACGCCCGACAGGCCGCCCGCGTAGCGCCCGATCGGGGTGCGGATACCGTCACAAATGAAAACTTCAGTCACTGTCTGTCTCCTACGCATTCTTATGTTTTGTCGACCCTGCAGCACACCCGCCATCGCACTCCGGCTCACCCGTCGGGTTGAAGGAGCACCTTGGCACGTGCACGTTTGCGCCCTACCTTCTCGCTCAACCCGGTCACGCCACTCATGAACATCTGCGTCACCACCGGCGCCATGTCGGAATACGACAGGCGTCCGTCAGCACGCAACCAGGTGAAGGTCCAGTTGATCATGCCGAACAGAATCATCGCGACCGGCTTGTCGAGATGCTTCTTGCGCAGCCCCGGCTCCACTTCTTCGATGGCCTCGGCAAACGCGGTCACCACCTGTCGTTCCTTGCCCAATATCTGCTGGCGTTCGAACTCCGCCAGATACTTCACATCCTGCACCAGCACCGTGTGCTGGCTCTGGCTATGTTCATACTCCTCGAGAAAGCGTGCGATCAACGCTTCCAGGTGTGCGTGCGGCTCGAGTTCGCGCGCCTGCACCTTTGCCACGATCGCCAGCAGCGTATCCATGTAGCTGCTCGCGATATCGAAAAGGATCGCATCCTTGTCGCGGTAGTAGTGGTACAGCAGCGGCTTCGAGATGCCGCAGGCTCGCGCCAGCTCCGACATCGCCGCGTTGTGGTAGCCCTTTTCGGCGAACAGTGACGCCGCCGATGTGAGGATCGCACCCCGCTGGACTTCAAATGTTGCCGCCTTGCCCCTTGCCATTCGCTTGCTCTCGTGCCGATTCAGGTGAAGCCCACCCGAGCCGCCTGCTCAGCGATCGTCGTAGCTGATAACGACTTTCTCGGTGAGCGGATGAGACTGACAGGTGAGCACGTAGCCGGCGTCGATGTCGGGCTGCTCGAGGGTGTAGTTCTTGTCCATGCGGACCTTGCCCTCGAGTACCTTGGCGCGGCAAGTGCAGCATACCCCACCCTTGCAGGAATACGGCAGGTCCAGCCCGGCGCGCAAACCCACATCGAGAATCGAGGTATCTTCGGCCCGGAATTCCATCTCGCGGCGCAGGCCATCGACGATCAGCGTGACCCTCGCCTGCGGTGCGTCGCCCGGCTCGACATGGTGCTCCGGGCCGCTGTCGGGAATACCGAAGCGCTCGAGGTGAATGTTCTCGGGCTTCACGCCGCCGGCCAGCAGGCCCGCCTCGACTTCGTCGATCATCGCACCGGGGCCACAGATGAACGCCGCGTCGATGTCGGCTGCGGGCACCAGGGTGTCGAGAAAGGCTGCAACCCGCTCGCGATCGAGACGACCATTGAACAGCGGCACCTCCTGCTCTTCGCGCGAGAACACGTGATACATCGTGAAGCGCGTCATGTAGCGATCCTTGATGTCTTCGAGCGCCTCGGCAAAGATGATGCTCGCCTGACGGCGATTGCCGTAGATCAGCGTGAACCGGCTGTCGGGCTCGGCCTTCAAGGTGGTCTTGATCAGCGACAGCACCGGGGTGATGCCGCTACCGGCCGCGAACGCGACATAGTGTTTGGCATTGGCCGGATCGAGCTCGGTGTGAAAGCGGCCTTCCGGCGTCATCACGTCGATGACGTCGCCGACCTTGATCGCGTCATTGGCCCAGGTCGAGAAGCGCCCGCCACCGATCTTCTTGATCGCGACCCGTAATTCGCCATCATCGACGCCGGCGCAGATCGAATACGAGCGGCGCAGCTCTTCGCCCTGGACACTGGCCTTGAGGGTGAGGTGCTGTCCCTGCACGAAGCGGTAGTCGTCCGTGAGCTCGCTCGGTAGCTCGAAACGCAGGCTGATCGCGTCGGGGGTCTCGCGTCGCACTTCGGCGATCTTGAGGGGATGAAATTTCGGCGTCATTCAGTGTCTCCGGTGTCCGTCTTGGTGGCGGATCAGATCGGTTTGAAATATTCGAAGGGCTCGAGACAGCTCTTGCAACGGTAGGTGGCCTTGCAGGCGGTCGAACCAAATTCGGACAGGCGCTCGGTGTTGGTCGAGCCACAGCGCGGGCAGGTCAGCGTCTTGCGCACGAAGCGGATCGGCTGGGCTGCGCCGACGGCGGCACGTCCGTCGGGCGGCACGATGCCGTAGGCGCGCAGCTTCTCGCGTGCGGCGTCGCCGATCCAGTCGCTGGTCCAGGCGGGGTCGAGCCGGGTCTCCATGTCGACCTTGCCCGCGCCCGCCGCCTGGAGGGTTTCACGAATGCTGAGCCCGATCACCTCGGTGGCCGGGCAACCGGAATAGGTCGGCGTGACCACCACGGTGATGCCGTCGGGTCGGCAATGCAGCTCGCGAATGATGCCGAGCTCCACCACCGAAACCACCGGCACCTCGGGGTCGGGTACTTCGTCGAGCAGCTTCCACGCCTGTTCTTCGGTCAGCATCGCGTCGTCCTCGCTTGTGTCCTGCGCGCTATCACCACTGGGCGCCGGGGTAGGTCCGCTGCATGTACTGCATTGTCGCCAACAGGTGACCCATGTGCTCGGAGTGGCGACCGAATTTGCCGTACGACTTGAACGGCGTTCGGGCCGGCACCACCAGCGTTGCCTCGCCCAATACCGGCAGCACGACGCCTTCCCATGCAGCCTCGAGCGAGCTCCAGGCCGGACCGACCCCGCTGGCCGCAATGGCCTCGTCGGTCGGGTTGGCTGCAAACAGTTCGGCGGTGTAAGGCCACAGGTAGTCAAGGGCAGCCTGCGTCTTTGCATGCGAGACCTCGGTGCCATCGCCCAGGCGAATAACCCATTCGGACGAGTGGTTGAGGTGATAGCGGGCCTCCTTGAGGCTCTTCGCTGCAATAGCGGCCAGCTCGCTGTCGGACGACTTCACCAGTTTTTCCCACAGCAGCACCTGGAAGGCGCTCGAGAAGAAATTGCGCAGCGTGGTGCGACCGAAGTCCTCGTTCGGAACCTCCATCATCGTGACGTTGCGATAGTCGCGCTCGACCCGCAGAAAGGCCATCTGGTCTTCGTCGCGGCCCTTGCCCTCGAGATTGCCGGCATGGGTCAGCAGCAGCCGCGCCTGCCCGACGAGGTCAAGCGAGATGTTGGCCAGCGCAAGATCTTCCTCGATCACCGGCGCATGGCCGCACCACTCGGACAGGCGCTGCCCGAGGATCAGCGCGTTGTCGGCGAGGCGCAGTACATACTCGATATGCTCGGGCGTGGCAGTGGTTTGTTGTGTCATCGTGGCCACCATCACATGTGGTTAACTTCTTCAGGCAGCTGATAGAAGGTCGGATGCCGATAGATCTTGTCCTCGGCCGGATCGAACAGCTCGGCCTTGGCGTCGGGATCGGAGGCTACGATGTCGGAGGCGCGCACCGCCCAGATCGACACGCCTTCCATGCGCCGGGTGTACACATCGCGGGCGACCTGCAGCGCCATCCTGGCGTCGGGCGCATGCACGCTGCCACAGTGCTTGTGATCGAGCCCGTTACGGCTGCGAATGAAGATCTCCCACAAGGGCCACTCTTTTCGTTCCATTTGCTTGTCTCCTTGCCGCCGGTGGCGGCGCTTTGTTGTCTTTGTAGCTTCGCTATGCTTTGTCGATCGTCAGGCGGCAACCTTCTCCCGCGCCGCCTGCTTCTCGGCATGCACGATCGCGGCCTCACGCACCCACGCGCCTTCCGCCCAGGCCTTGTTGCGCGCCGCCAGGCGGTCGACGTTGCACTGACCATGACCACCGACGACGTTCCAGAACTCGTCCCAGTCGATCGGCGAGAAGTCGTAGTGACCGCGCTCGGCATTCCACTTGAGCAGCGGATCGGGCAGCGAGATGCCCAGCACCTCGGCCTGCTTCACCGTGGCATCGACGAACTTCTGGCGCAAGTCGTCGTTCGAGATGCGCTTTATGCCCCAGCGTGCGGTCTCGGTGTGGATGCTGTCCTTGTCGTGCGGGCCGAACATCATGATCGACGGCAGCCACCAACGGTTCACTGCGTCCTGCACCATCTCGCGCTGCTCTTCGGTGCCCTTCATCATCTGCAACAGCAGGTCGTAGCCCTGGCGCTGGTGGAAGGACTCTTCCTTGCACACCCGGATCATCGCGCGCGCATAAGGGCCGTAGCTGCACTTGCACAGCGGAATCTGGTTCATGATCGCGGCGCCGTCGACCAGCCAGCCGATGACGCCGATATCCGCCCAATTGAGGGTCGGGTAGTTGAAGATCGAGCTGTACTTGGCCTTGCCCGACAGCAGCGCCTCGGTGAGCTCATCGCGCGAAACCCCCAGGGTTTCGGCTGCGGCATAGAGGTAGAGCCCATGACCGCCCTCGTCCTGCACCTTGGCCAGCAGAATCGCCTTGCGCTTGAGGCTCGGTGCGCGAGTGATCCAGTTGCCCTCGGGCAGCATCCCGACGATCTCGGAGTGGGCATGCTGACTGATCTGGCGCACCAGGGTCTTGCGATAAGCCTCGGGCATCCAGTCCTTGGCTTCGATGAAGTCGCCGGCGTCGATCTTGGCGTTGAACTCGGCCAGGTATTCGGGGTTTTCGAGCTTGCGCGGCCCCTTGACCTCGCCGTCCGGAATGCTGAGTGACTGTGTATACATGCTTGCTCCTTCTGGTTTTCACACGCGGCAAGGCGGGATGGCCGGCCGCAGGCAAACTTTCGATTCGCTGCTTACTCTTTGGGCCGCCGGTCGATCACCCGCTTGGCCTTGCCGATGGTGACCCGCTCGATCGAGAACGGCTCGCCGACGATGACCTTGGCCGACACCCCGATGAGGCTCTTGATGTGATGGTTGAGCTCCTTGGCCAGCGCGTCCTTCTGCTCGGGATGACGGCCCACGTTGGCCTCGGCGCTGATCTCGACCTTAACGGTGAGCGTGTCCATGTGGCCGTTCTTGTCGACCTCGAGCAGGTATTGGGGCGCAAGCTTGGGCATCTTGCAGATCAGCTCTTCGATCTGGGTCGGAAACACATTCACGCCCCGGATGATCAGCATGTCGTCCGAGCGCCCGGTGATCTTGGCCATCCGGCGCATGCTGCGCGCGGTAGGGGGCAGCAGGCGGGTGAGGTCGCGGGTGCGGTAGCGAATCACCGGCATCGCCTCCTTGGTAAGCGAGGTGAACACCAGTTCGCCCTCCTCGCCGTCGGCAACCACTTCCCCGGTATCGGGATTGATGATCTCGGGGTAGAAGTGGTCTTCCCAGATGGTCGGGCCATCCTTGGTTTCGACGCACTCGTTGGCCACGCCCGGGCCCATCACCTCTGACAAGCCATAGATGTCGACCGCGTCGATGCCGGCGCGCTCTTCCACCGCCAGCCGCATTGCCGGCGTCCAGGGCTCGGCACCGAAGATCCCGATCTTCAGCGAGGTGGACTTCGGGTCGATGCCCATGCGCTCCATCTCGTCGAGAATGGTGAGCATGTAAGACGGCGTCACCATGATGATCTTGGGCTTGAAGTCCTGAATGATCTGGACCTGCTTCTCGGTCTGCCCACCCGACATCGGAATCACCGTACAGCCGAGCCGCTCGGCACCGTAGTGCGCGCCCATGCCGCCAGTGAATAGTCCGTAGCCGTAAGAAACATGCACCATGTCGCCGGGGCGGCCACCGGAAGCACGAATCGAGCGCGCCACCACGTTGGCCCAGGTATCGATGTCCTTGAGGGTGTAGCCGACGACGGTCGGCTTGCCGGTGGTGCCGGACGAAGCATGCACCCGCGCGACCTTCTCCATCGGCACCGCGAACATCCCGAACGGGTAGTTGTCGCGCAGGTCGTGCTTGGTGGTGAAGGGAAACTTCGCCAGGTCGGCAAGCGTCTTGAGATCGTCCGGATGCACGCCCTGCGCCTCGAACTTCTGGCGGTAGTGGGGCACGTTGTCGTAAGCATGGCGCACGCTCCACTTCAGCCGTTCGAGTTGCAGCGCACGCAACGCGTCGACACTGGCCGTTTCGATCGGCTCGAGTTGTGGCGGGGCGTAGGTGTTCACCGGCATTGTTGTCTCCTCCTGTCCTGTATCCGTTGGTTTTTTTGATCTGTCCGGGCGTTTTATTGTTTGAGCCGGATCGTTAATGTGAAAGTCGCACAAGCGACTCACAAAGCTCCCCTCGCCCGCGTGCGGGAGAGGGGTTGGGGGTGAGGGCAGCGGTCATGGCGTCGTTCATTCTTCGGGGTGTGCAATTTTCATGACCGTCAGAGTTCGACGACCGGCCTGCCCTTGAGACGGTATGACTTGCCCCGCATCACGGCAATCAGCTCGTTCTTCTGGTTGGTCACGACGATGTCGTAAACGCCGGTGCGCCCGGCCACGAACACTTCCCTGGCCTCGGCAGTCAGGACATCGCCCGGGCGCCCGGGCGCCATGAAGTCGATGCTCACGCCCGACGCCACCGTCTGTTCGTTATAGCTGTTGCACGAGAACGCGAAAGCCGAATCCGCCAGCGTGGTGATGAACCCACCGTGGCAGATGCGAAAGCCGTTGAGCATGTCTTCGCGCACGGTCATGCTCATCTTCGCGTAGCCGGGGCCGACGCCTTCGAAGCGCATGCCCAGGCCTTGTGAGGCCTGGTCGTTGGCAAACATGCCGTCACGCACCCGTTCGGCCAGGGCCTGGGGATCAAGGCCCGATGTGAGGTCGCGAAAACCCGCTTCACTCATGGAATGTCTCTCCGCTATGGTTTTTTCGTTGCAGCAGGGGCGAGCTGCGGTAGCGCTCCTCGCCATAGTGTTCGCGCAGATTCGCCAGCACTTCGACCACGAAGCCGATCCCGAGTTGATCGGCCCAGACGAGCGGCCCCTTGGGGTAGTTGGTGCCAAAGCGCATCGCAGTGTCGACATCCGGGGCTGAGCCGATGCCGGCAAGCACGCCGTCGGCAGCCTCGTTGGCGAGCATCGCCACCGTGCGCAAAGCGATCATGCCGGCCACGTCGTCGATACGCGACACCGTGAGCCCGGCCTGCTGGAGTGTGCCGACGACCAACGCATAGGCAACGGCGTCGCACTGGTCGGCCCGGGACAGCGCCATACGGGGCGTGGCCGCATAGTCGAGGCACAGATCGAACAACACCAGGTTGGGGCAATGATCCTCGACCGCCCGCCGGGTGGCGGTGCGCCCGTCAGAAAGGGCAAGACGGGCTTCACCGATCTCGAGCCATGCCGAGGCGCCCTGAGCCGGCGCACGCTCGACCGACACACCCTGTTGCGCGAGGCGATCGACCAGCGTGATCGCGACACCTGGGTCACCGACCAGGGTGACCGTGGCCGCGCCGGTACAGGCGGGTTCGGCATGCGCCCCGCCCTTGACCGCGTCGGCGGCGTAGTCGTAGAAGCCCCGCCCGCTCTTGCGCCCCAGTCGCCCGGCAAAGACGAGTTCCTGCTGGATCAGGCTGGGCGTGAAACGGCGATCGCCAAAATAGGCATCGCACACCGAGCTCGACACCGCGAAGTTTACGTCGTGGCCGATCAGGTCCATCAGCTCGAACGGCCCCATCGGAAAGCCGCAAGCCTCGCGCATGATCGCGTCCAGCGTCGGCACATCCGCAGCCCCCTCGCCGAGCACCCGCAAGGCCTCTCCGTAGTAGGGCCGGGCAACCCGGTTGACGATGAACCCCGGGGTCGAGCGCGCATGCACCGCAACCTTGCCCCAGGCCTTTGCGGTGGC
>JAEUNS010000129.1 GCA_016790005.1 Zoogloeaceae bacterium | reverse complement strand
AACTGACATGGCGGATCTCCTGATCGTTATGGTTGGACGGCGTGGGCATTCCCACAGCGACACCGAACCATAGCGCGCACGCGCACCCGCTCAAACAAAGAAAAGCTCACATGCTCAGCAGTGAAAGTGAAAATACCGTTCAAACCAGACCGGCATCAGAATCTTGATGTTGCGCTCGCATGCGCCATGCGCTTCGGATGCTTCTGACAGGCACGGGCACCCACAGCCGCGTTGGTGACCGTGCGGCTTTCAGCCCTGAGCAACGACTCATAAAGCTCGAAACCTTCAGGCCAGGGGCCAAAACCCGCGTCGGTGTTGATATGCCCCCTCGCGCCGACATTCACGAAGCGACTCGCCCAGCGACCGGCCCAGTAGCGCGCGGTGCCCAGCGCCACCCAGGGGTCGTTGCTACTCGCCACCACAATGCTCGGGAAACCCAAGTGCCACTGCGGCAGCAAGGCGCTCGCCCCGAACTTGCGCGGATCGGCCGGGGCGACCAGCAAGGCCGCGGCAATTCGATCGTGGCGTTGAGCGGCCGCCGCCACCGACGCGAGGCAACCGAAACTGTGCGCCACCAGCACGATGCGCCCGGTGGCGGCATCAATGCGATCGAGCACCCGTTGCGACCAAAGCTCAAGATCGGCATGCGCCCAGTCGTCCTGCTCGACCCGACATGCATCGGGAAGCAAGGTCTCGAACCAGGTTTGCCAGTGCGCAGCCCCGCTGCCGTTCAGGCCGGGAACGATGAGGGTGGTATTCATTCTGAGGTCCGCAGTGTGGATGGAGGGTCAGCGCGATTATCGTCCCGCCCCGCCGCCACTTCGAACAGAGCAATTCTGCATTGCATTTCGCTCTTGAATCTGGGCGGGCATCGGTTCGCCCGACCGTCCGGCAGCGTCGGCGTTTTCGCATTGCCTGCGAACGAATGCATTAATTGCTGGTTTGGCGCAGGGATCAGCATGCCTACAATCCACCCCAGAGTGCAAACCAAAACCATGAATCAAGACAACGGAGGAGCAATGAGCGATCGAGAACGCGGGGGTCGCCTGGACTGGCTGCCACTTACCTGGAAGCCCGGCTTTTCCTTGCGTCGTCAGCCCGATGGAAGAGTCATCGGGCGCTTTTTCAGTGCTCACCTCACCAGCCTGTTTCAGCCGATCGTCGAGGTATCGACCGATCGAGTCGTCGGTAGCGAGGCCCTCGTGCGCTGCCACAACGGCGACGAGGTCGGTCTGTCGCCCTGGAATCTGTTCTCGCTCGTCGCGGATGACGACACCCTGGTCGGCCTCGACCGGCTCTGCCGCACCTTGCATGTGCTCAACCACCCCGAGCCACCCGGGAGCGACGCATTGCTCTTTCTGAACGTGCATGGTCGGCTACTTCCGGCCGTTGCGGAGGATCACGGACACGCGTTCAGGCGCGTACTGATGGCGCTCGACCGCCCAAGTGCAAACATCGTCATCGAAACACCCGCGGCGGCCTGCGCCGATCCCAAGCTGCTCGCCTTCGTGTTGTCGAACTACCGATTGAACGGCTTCAAGGTCGGCGCCAACGTCGGTTCGGTGCGCGACCTTGAATCGGTGCTCAGGGAGGTCAGGCCGAACTTCGTCAAGATCGATTCACGCACCCTCACCCGAACCGAAGCTGCGCGCAGCTTTGTTGCCATAGCCGCCGCTGAGGGCGTCCGAACCATCTTCACCCGCGTCGAGCAACAAGACTTCATTTTCAGCCTGCGCGAGGTTCCGGGTGTCTGGCTTCAGGGGCATTCGGTCGCCGAGTCCGTCGGACCGCGAAACAGCTCTACCGTACCGGCAAGCGGTTGAATCATCGGGGCGATCACACCCATGGCGCGTCGACCGCCAGGATGTAGCCACCGAAATCGCCGGCGCGCTCGCGGCTGGCGGTGAATGAGCTCAGGTTGTTGAGCAGGATGAGGCCCTGCCCAGTGTCGCAAAGTCGACAAACTCACGCAATCCGGGCCAGGCATGCCGCTCGTGCAGATTATCGTCATAATCACGCATCCACTGCTTGCGCCCCATTCACCCACATGACCCCAACCGAATTCATCGCCCGCTGGCAGCACGCCAGCGGCTCGGAACTTGCCAACGCCCAGAGCTTCGTGCGCGAACTGGCCGAACTGCTCGGCGAGCCGCCGCCGAACCCGGCGCGCGAGGACACGCGTGATAACGACTACGTGTTCGAGCGCCGCGTCATCTTCCGCCACGGCGATGGCAGCGCCTCGGAAGGGCGCATCGACTGCTACAAGCGCGGCCATTTCGTGCTCGAAGCCAAGAAATTCAAGCGCAACGCGCAAACCCGCGGCTTCGACGATGCCATGCTGCGCGCCCGCGCCCAGGCCGAAGGCTATGCCCGCGCGCTGCCGGCCGATGAAGGCCGACCGCCCTTTCTTGTGACGGTCGACGTCGGCAACGTGCTCGAGATCTATGCCGAATTCAGCCGCAGCGGCGCCACCTACACCCCGTTCCCCGATCCGCGCTCGCACCGCATCAAGCTTGCCGACCTCGCCCTTGAGCCCATCCGCGCCCGCCTCAAGGCCATCTGGACCGCGCCGCTGAGCCTCGACCCCAGCCGCACGGCAGCCCGCGCCACCCGCCAGATCGCCGAAAAGCTCGCCGGCATCGCCAAGGCCCTTGAAAGCGCCGGCCACCATCCCGAGCGCGTCGCCGGCTTTCTCACCCGCTGCCTGTTCAGCATGTTTGCCGAAGACGTCGGCCTGCTGCCGCAGCGCGCCTTTACCGAGTTGCTCGAATCCCTGCAACGCGACCCCGGCCAGTTCGTCCCGCTCATCCACGCCCTGTGGAAAGAGATGGACGCCGGCGGCTTCTCGGTCGTGCTGCGCCACACCTTGCCGCGCTTCAACGGCAAGCTGTTCAAGTCGCCCGACGTGCTGCCGCTCGACCGCGACCAGATCGGCCTGCTGCGCGAGGCCGCGGGCGCCGACTGGACGCAGGTGGAGCCCGCCATCTTCGGTACCCTGCTCGAACGCGCCCTCGACCCCGCCGAGCGCCACAGCCTCGGCGCCCACTACACCCCGCGCCCCTACGTGGAGCGCCTCGTCCTGCCCACCGTCATCGAGCCCCTGCGCGAACAGTGGGCCAACGTCCAGGCCGCCGCGCTGCTGCTGGCCAACGAAGGCAAGCCCGCCGCCGCCCTGGCCGAAATCGACGCCTTCCACCATCGCCTGTGTCAGGTACGGGTACTCGACCCCGCCTGCGGCTCGGCCAATTTCCTCTACGTCACGCTCGAACACATGAAGCGCCTCGAAGGCGAGGTACTCGATTTCGCCCACAGCATCGGCGCCGGCCAACAAAGGCTTGAAGCCGAAGGCCTCACCGTCGACCCGCACCAGTTTCTTGGCCTCGAACTCAACCCGCGCGCCGCCACCATCGCCGAGCTGGTGCTGTGGATCGGCTACCTGCAATGGCACTTCCGCACCCGCAGCGCCGGCCTGCCGCCCAGCCCCATCCTGCGTGATTTCAAGAACATCGAATGCCGCGACGCGGTGCTCGCCCATGACGGCAGCGAATTCGTCTGCGACGCCAACGGCATCCCGCATAGCCGCTGGGACGGCAAGACCACCAAGACCCACCCCATCACCGGCGAACAGGTGCCCGACGAAAGCGCCCGCCAGCCGCTGTTGCGCTATCACAACCCACGCCGCGCCGAATGGCCGGCGGCCGACTACATCGTCGGCAATCCGCCCTTCATCGGCGCCGCCACGCTGCGCGCCGCCCTTGGCGACGGCTATGTCGAAGCGCTGCGCTCGACCTGGTCCGAAGTGCCGGAGTCCGCCGATTACGTCATGTACTGGTGGCAACATGCCGCCACGCTGGTCAATGCGGGCCAGGTGCAACGCTTCGGCTTCATCACAACCAATAGTCTCAAGCAGACCTTCAACCGCCGCGTCGTCCAGCAGGCGCTCGCCGACGGCCTGCACCTCGCCTTCGCCATTCCCGATCATCCGTGGGTCGACAGCGCCGACGGCGCCGCCGTGCGCATCGCGATGACCGTCGGCACGAGCGCCTCCCCCTTCAAGGGGGAGCTCGGGAGGGGGATGGGTGAAGGCCGGCTGCTGACCGTCAGCGCCGAGCGCGAAGGCGGCGGCGAAGGGCTGGAGGTGACGCTGGATGCCCGCAGCGGCAAGCTGCACGCCGATTTGCGGATGGGGGCGGATGTAGCCGCCG
>JAEUNS010000121.1 GCA_016790005.1 Zoogloeaceae bacterium | reverse complement strand
CAGATCGCCACGAGCTACCACACTCGTCTGCCGGTCATCGACGGCGAAACCGAAAGCGTCATCGGTGTTCTACACCTGCGTCGCATGCTCGGCCGAACGCTGGACAACGGCTTCAATGTCGAGGCGATACGCAACCTGGTCGCCAAGCCCTACTTCATTCCGGCCGACACGGCGGTTTATTCGCAACTGCAGTTCTTTCAGGAAAACCAGCAACGGCTCGCATTCGTGGTCGATGAATATGGAGAGCTATTGGGCCTCGTCACGGTGGAGGACATCATCGAGGAGTTGATAGGCAAATTCACCACCGGGGTGCCCGAAAGCGGCGACAAGCTCGCCTGGCGACCGGATGGCAGCGTGCTGGTGGACGGCAGCCAAAACCTGCGCGAGATCAACCGCAAGCTGGGACTGAACCTGCCGGTGGAGGGCCCAAAAACCCTCAACGGACTGATACTGGAATACCTGCAGGACATCCCGGACGCAGACCTGTCGATGCGAATCGGCGACGTTACGATCGAAGTCATTCAAAGCGAAGACAAGATGGTACGCATGGCGCGCCTGTTCAGGCCAGACAATGCAAACAACGGGTGATCTGACCGACATCGTCCGGTTCGTGAAGCATGCGACATCGCTCGCCCCGAAAGCCTTTACAAGCCGGAGCACTGCGTGCAACATCGCGACGGTAAGCAGGAACCATGGTGTTTGGCATCGTTTCGGCGCATTTCGACGCATCATCGCCCGGCGTCCTGCCTCAGGCACAGCGATCAGCGCGGCGTCGGGCTGAAACGGCATGGCTGACACAGACCGACGTTCAGACCCGCAGGGACCATGGCAGCAAACCCTCAACCTGTAATCAGCGGCCTTGCCCGGGCATTGATCCAGCACGGAAAACTCTCCGAAGCTGATGCGATCGCGTGCTCGACCAACACGGCAAACGTACCCAACGGCTTCATCACCGAACTCGCACAGCGCAAACTGGTCACGCCACGCGCAATGGCTACTTTCGCGGCCGAGACCTTCGGCTACCCCTTGCTCGACATCGGCGCAATCGATTTACAGAGCATTCCGCGAGACGCGGTTGATCGTAAGCTGGTTGCAAAGCACCAGGTCATTCCGCTGATCAAGCGTCAGAATCGTTTGACCGTAGCAACCGCAGATCCTTCGAACATGCGTGCGCTGGACGAGATCCGGTTTCAGACCGGTCTTCAGGTCGACATGGTGGTCGCCGAAGCCGACAAGCTTGCGCAAGTGCTCGAGAAGCTCTCCGAATCCGCCGGGCAGGCACTAAAGGACCTGACCGGCGACGAATTCGACCTCGACATGCTGAACGATTCCGCGACCGAAGCCACGACCGCGGTTGAGGATACGCAGGAGGTCGATGATGCGCCGGTCGTCAAGTTCATCCAGAAGGTGCTGATCGATGCGATCAACGAGGGCGCGTCCGACGTTCACTTCGAGCCCTACGAAAAATATTACCGAATCCGTGTCCGCACCGATGGGGTGTTGCGCGAGATTGCCCAGCCGCCCCTGGTTCTGAAGGACAAGATCGCATCGCGCATCAAGGTGATCTCACGGCTCGACATCTCGGAAAAGCGCATTCCGCAGGACGGTCGGATGAAGCTGGTGCTGTCGAAGACCAAGGCGATCGACTTTCGGGTGTCGTCACTGCCGACCCTGCATGGCGAAAAGATCGTAATGCGGATTCTCGATCCGTCATCGGCGATGCTCGGGATCGAAGCACTGGGTTATGAGCCGGAGCAGAAGCAGGCCTTGCTCGACGCAGTCCAGCGCCCTTACGGCATGATTCTCGTCACCGGCCCGACCGGATCGGGCAAGACGGTGTCGCTCTACACCTGCCTCAACCTGCTGAACACCGCCGGCGTCAATATCTCGACCGCCGAAGATCCGGCCGAAATCAACCTGCCGGGCATCAACCAGGTCAACGTAAATGAAAAAGCCGGGCTTAGCTTTGCCGCGGCGCTGCGATCGTTTCTGCGCCAGGATCCCGATGTGATCATGGTCGGTGAAATCCGCGACATCGAAACGGCCGAGATCTCGATCAAGGCCGCGCAGACGGGCCACCTGGTGCTGTCGACACTGCACACCAACGACGCCCCTACCACGCTGGAACGCCTCAAGAACATGGGTGTGGCGCCGTTCAATATTGCTTCGTCGGTAATTCTGATTTCAGCGCAGCGCCTCGCCCGGCGTCTATGCTCTTGCAAGCAACCGGTTGATATCCCGGTCGAGGCGTTGCTGCAGGCAGGCTTCAGTGCCGATGAACTCGATGGCAGTTGGCAAACCTATGGTCCGGTCGGCTGCGAGCGCTGCAAGGGCAGCGGCTATAAGGGACGGGTCGGCATTTACCAGGTCATGCCGATCAGCGAAGAAATCGCGCAGATCATCATGACCAATGGCAACTCGATCGACATTGCCGAGCAGGCACAGCGGGAGGGCGTGAACGACCTTCGGCAGTCGGGCTTGCTCAAGGTTCGCCAGGGAGTGACCTCTTTGGAGGAAGTCCTGGCGACCACCAACGAATAAAAGGAATCCGTCAAAAACCATGGCCACCACGACCCTTACCAAGAACCGCCGTGCAGCACCCACCGGTCCGAAAGACAGCCTCTATCACTGGGAAGGCAAGGACAAGACCGGCAAGATCATCCGTGGCGAGATGCGGGCGCAGGGCGAGGCCGTGGTTCAGGCAAGCTTGCGCAGGCAGGGCGTCCTGGTCAGCAAGGTCAAGAAGCAGAAGATGTCCCGCGGTCACAAGATCACCGACAAGGACATCTCGCTATTCACTCGTCAGCTGGCCACCATGATGCGCTCCGGTGTGCCGCTGCTCCAGGCCTTCGACATCGGCATCAAGGGTGCGACCAACCCCAGTCTGGCGCGCATGCTGAACGAGATCCGCACCGACGTTGAAAGCGGTGCCAGTCTCTCACAGGCGTTCTCCAAGCATCCGGTCTATTTCGACAAGCTCTTCGTCAACCTGGTTGGCGCCGGTGAACAGGCGGGTATTCTCGACAACCTGCTCGAAAGACTTGCGACTTACAAAGAGAAAATTCTCGCAATCAAGAGCAAGATCAAATCGGCGCTGTTCTATCCGATCGCAGTCATCATCGTCGCCGCGCTCGTCATCACCGTGATCATGTTGTTCGTGATTCCTGAATTCAAAAATGTATTCACCAGTTTTGGTGCCGACCTTCCGGTCCCGACACAGATCGTGATCGCGATGTCGGATTTCTTCGTGACTTACTGGTACCTTGTATTCGGGACCATCTTTGGAATAGTGACGGTGATCAGTTACCTCTACAAACGATCACCGCAAATGCAGAACGCCGTGGATCGAGCCGTTCTCAAACTACCGGTGGTCGGCGAAATCATCCGCAAGGCGACGGTGGCACGTTGGGCCAGAACCCTATCCACGATGTTCGCGGCGGGTGTTCCGTTGGTAGAGGCCCTCGACTCGGTCGGGGGGGCATCCGGCAACCACGTTTATCTCGTCGCAACCAAACAGATACAGACAGAAGTCAGCACTGGTAGCAGCCTGACCGTGGCAATGCAAAATGTGGATGTCTTCCCCACCATGGTCATTCAGATGGTATCCATCGGGGAGGAGTCGGGTCAGCTCGACGGAATGCTTGGCCGGGTTGCCGACTTCTTCGAGCAGGAGGTCGACGACGCGGTTGCAGGGCTGTCGACATTGCTTGAGCCGATCATCATGGTGTTCCTCGGGGTCGTCATTGGCGGACTCGTCGTCGCGATGTATCTGCCGATCTTCAAACTCGGCGCAGTGGTTGGATAAGCGAAGATTCCAAGCGTAGCGCACTTCACTCATTACCGCCCGACCCTGTTGGTCGGGCGGTCATTTCGCGACCGACCATGCCCGAACTTTTTCAAGCACCACTTGCGTTTGCCGCACTTTGCGGGTTGACTGGCCTCTTCATCGGCAGCTTTCTGAATGTCGTGATTCACCGGCTTCCGCGCATGATGGAGCGCGAGTGGCAGGCTCAGGCCGCAGAGATGCGCGGCGAAGATCCGCAACCGCAGGACCGCTTCAACCTCGCCACACCGCGCTCACGCTGCCCCCACTGTGGACACCTGATCACTGCGCTGGAGAACATCCCCGTGGTCAGCTATGTGCTGCTGCGCGGACGTTGCCGCCATTGCGGGGCCGGCATCAGTCGCCGCTACCCGGTCGTCGAACTCATCAGCGCGGCCCTGTCGGCATACGCGGGCTGGCATTTCGGCTACGGCCTTGCCACGGCCGGCGCACTGCTGTTCATCTGGACCATGATCGCGCTCACCTTCATCGATCTCGACACCCAGTTGCTTCCCGACAACCTCACCCTGCCCTTGCTGTGGGCGGGGCTGCTGTTCAACATCGGGGGCACATACATCGAGCTGTCGGAGGCCGTCATCGGTGCGATGGCCGGCTATCTTTCGCTGTGGTCGGTCTATTGGCTGTTCAAGCTCGCAACCGGGAAGGAGGGCATGGGCTATGGCGACTTCAAACTGCTGGGAGCGATCGGCGCGTGGCTCGGCTGGCAGATGCTGCCGCTCACAATTTTGCTGTCGTCGCTGGTTGGGGCCGTCGTCGGAGTCAGCCTGATCGTGTTTGCCCGCCATGGTCGCAATGTTCCGATTCCGTTCGGCCCCTATCTTGCCGCGGCCGGCATCATTGCCCTTTTCTGGGGCCCGGCGATCACTTCAGCCTACCTGGGCGGCCTGTGATTCGCATCGACCCTTGATTTTTGCGCCTTCGACACCATTTATCCGCTGTTCCTGGACTCTGTTAGAATTCGGCGCTTGCCCATTGGGAGATCGACATGCCCATTTACGAATACCGCTGCAAAAGCTGCGGGTTTCAAAAAGACCATCTGCAAAAGATGAGCGACGCCCCCCTTACCCACTGCCCCACCTGCGGTGCCGAAGGCTATACCAAGCTGCTTTCGGCTGCCGGCTTTCAGCTGAAGGGCAGTGGTTGGTATGCCACCGATTTCAAGGGCAGTGGCTCTGCGCCCGCAGCAAAACCCTCTGATAGCGCTGCCAGTTCGGACACGGCATCGGCCACCGCGGGCTGCGGCGGCGGCTGCGCCTGTCACCCGGCAAGCTGATCCGCCCCCACCCGACACCACCCCTGCACGGCCCTTTGTGGCCGTGCTTTCTGTTCCGGAACAAAATCGATGCGAACCCAATATTGCGGCCAGGTAACGGCCGCCGACCTTGATCAGACCGTCATCCTGTGTGGCTGGGTACATCGCCGCCGCGACCACGGTGGCGTCATCTTCATCGATCTGCGCGACCGTGAAGGTCTGGTACAGGTCGTGTGCGACCCCGATAGGGCCGCAATGTTTGCGATCGCGGAGTCCGTCCGCAACGAATTCGTGCTGCAAATGACCGGCAAGGTGCGACGCCGGCCGGCCGGCACCGAGAACCCCAACCTCACCTCGGGCGAGATCGAAGTCCTGTGCCACGACATCGAGGTGCTCAATGCATCCGTGACGCCGCCGTTCCAGGTCGACGACGATAACTTGTCCGAGAACGTGCGCCTGACCAACCGCGTGATCGACCTGCGCCGCCCCCAGATGCAGAAGAACCTGATGCTGCGCTACAAGGTCGCGATGGCTTTCCGGCGCTTTCTCGACTCGGCCGGCTTCATCGACGTCGAAACCCCGATGCTCACCAAGAGCACACCCGAGGGCGCGCGCGACTACCTCGTGCCGTCGCGGGTTCATCCTGGCCAGTTCTTCGCGTTGCCGCAGTCACCCCAGTTGTTCAAGCAGTTGCTGATGGTGGCTGGCTTCGACCGTTACTACCAGATCACCAAATGCTTCCGCGACGAAGACCTGCGTGCCGACCGCCAGCCCGAGTTCACCCAGATCGACCTCGAAACCTCGTTCATGAACGAGCACGAGATCACCGCCCTGGTCGAGGCGATGTTCCGTCAGGTGTTCGACGAGGCCATGGGGGTGGCGCTGCCCGATCCGTTCCCGCGCATGACTTATGCCGAAGCGATGCGTCGTTTCGGCTCCGATAAACCCGACCTGCGCGTCACCCTCGAGCTCACCGAGGTCACCGACGCGGTGAAGGACGTAGCTTTCAAGGTGTTCAGCGGTCCTGCCACCAGTGGTGGCCGGGTTGCGGCGATGCGGGTGCCCGGCGGCGCGAGCCTGACCCGCGGCGAGATCGACGAATATACCAAGTTCGTAGGCATCTACGGTGCACGCGGCCTCGCTTACATCAAGGTCAACGACGCCAGCAAGCCCAACGAAGAAGGCCTGCAGTCGCCAATCGTCAAGAACCTCCACGAGCAGGCCCTGCGTACCATTCTCGAGCGCACCGGCGCGCAGAGCGGTGACCTGATCTTCTTCGGCGCCGACAAGCTCAAGGTCGTGAACGACGCGCTCGGCGCCCTGCGGGTGAAGCTCGGACATGAGAAGGGCTATGTCACTGGCGAAGCCTGGACGCCGGTATGGATTCTCGACTTCCCGATGTTCGAGTATGACGACGAAGACAAGCGCTGGACCGCCTGCCACCATCCTTTCACCGCCCCCAAGGATGAACACGTAGACCTGCTCGAAACCGACCCGGGTGCATGCCTGGCAAAAGCCTACGATCTGGCCCTGAACGGCTGGGAGGTCGGCGGCGGCTCGGTGCGTATCCATCGCGCCGACATGCAGAGCAAGGTCTTCCGCGCACTCAACATCGGTGACGAAGAAGCGCAGCTGAAGTTTGGTTTCCTGCTCGATGCGCTTAAATATGGTGCCCCGCCGCATGGCGGTCTGGCCTTTGGCCTCGACCGTATCGTCACCCTCATGACCGGCGCCGAGTCGATCCGCGACGTGATCGCCTTCCCGAAAACCCAGCGCGCACAATGCCTGCTTACCGACGCCCCTGGTGCAGTCGACGAAAAGCAGTTGCGTGAGCTGCACATCCGGCTGCGTCAGAAGGTCGAAACCCAGGTTGAAGTAGCAAAGAGCTAACCCCTCGCACCAAGGGCGGTCGCCCGACCGCCCTCCCCCTCACTGCCGGGCCTTCTCTTTCGGGTCTGTGCAAATCTGCCTACAGATCACCCCTTGCCTGCCGTAAAGTAACCCAATGACTGACGGGCGCGTGCTGCAATGGACTTCCGTGTGCGTTCCGTGAGCACTTCGATGAAATAACGAACAGCGGACCCGCCATCGCATCATGGCAAACCTTGATCAGCTCAGCGTGCTCGTCGTGGAAGCCAATCAGGGCATGCGTGCTCAGTTGCGCGC
>JAEUNS010000117.1 GCA_016790005.1 Zoogloeaceae bacterium | reverse complement strand
CAGTTGATTTGTGCATTGCAGCAAGTGACGTGTGTCAGCTCAAGCATGCGCAACTGCGCAAGAACCGGATTGAGGTCGGGGGTGCGAATCGACTATCTTGAAGCACGTCAGGAGGTTTCGACAGCATGAACAAATCCACTTTACGCCATCCAGGGTGCATCGCGATGACTGACGCAACAGACCCATCGCGCCACTATGCGCTGGTCGCGAAGGCCATCATGTTCATACGCAGCCATGCCAGGGCACAGCCGACGCTTGAAGACATCGCGGCCGCCGTGCATGTGAGCCCCTACCATCTGCAAAGGCAGTTTGCCGAGTGGGCCGGGATTTCGCCTAAGCGGTTCTTGCAATACCTGACCAAGCGCTACGCCAAGGCTCAACTGCAGGAGTCGATCGACAACCTGTCAGTCGCCGAGAATGCCGGGCTCAGCAGCACCAGCCGCCTGCACGACCTGATGGTGAGTTGCGAAGCGATGACGCCGGGTGAGATCAAGCAGGGCGGGCGCGGCCTGACGATAGTCTTCGGGTTCGCACCCTCTCCCTTCGGCGAAGCCCTTGTTGCCTGGACATCGCGCGGTGTCTGCCATTTTGCCTTCAGCACTGCGGAGCACGCCGCGATGAGCGCCGAGCTTGCACGCGATTGGCCTAACGCAGTGCTGGTGCGCGATGACGCGCGCGCCGGCGTGCTGTTGCGGGAGATCTTTCCCGAGTCGCCAACGCGTGGCCGGGTGCACTTGGTGTTGCGTGGCACCAACTTCCAGATCAAGGTTTGGGAAGCGCTGATCCATACCGAGTTCGGCCGGCTCGTCAGCTATCGCCAGCTCGCGCACGATATCGGTTCGCCGGGTGCTCAACGTGCCGTCGGCAGCGCGCTCGCGGCGAACCACATCGGCTACCTGATTCCCTGCCATCGCGTGATTCGTGAAAGTGGCGATACCGGCCAGTATCGCTGGGGGCCCGAGCGCAAGCTGGCGATGCTGGCCTGGGAAGCGGGCCAGCGCGAAAACCTGTATTCGCCACGCGCCTGATAAGAATGGGGTTCAGCCCGCGAACAGGGGCGGCAGCGGGCGTTCGTGCAGCAGCAGCCAGTGCTTGACCTCCGGCAGCCAGCCTTGGGCATGGTGGCTGAAGCCGCCCATGCTATTGCGCGCAACCACACGGTGACAGGGTACGATCAGCGGGATCGGGTTGTCACCGCAGGCCTGGCCGACGGCGCGCGCTGTGCTGGCCAGGTCAGCGGCGAGTTCGCCATAGGTGCGTACCTCGCCGCATGGTATCGCTGCAATCGCTGCCCACACCCGACGTTGGAAATCGGTGCCGGCGGCGCGCAGCGGCAGGCTGAAGACATGCCCGGGATCGGCGAGATAGGCCCGAATCTGGCGTGCCGCCTCGGCTACGAGCGGGTTGGTCGGCGGCTGTTCCGGGCATGGCGGCAGAAACGCGATCATGTGGATCGCATGCGCATCACTGCGCAGCCCGAGCGCGAAGCCGGGGGCACCGACCACGGCATGCCAGGTGTCTGCGCCCGCCGATGGCGCGTCGGTACCCGTTGCGATCGGGAGCGCGTTGCGCTGTGCACTTCGGACCATCAGGCCTGGCCTGCGAGCGCGCGGGTGACTGCTGCCGCGTCGAGTCCGGGGAAACGCGGCGGATGCTGCCCGCACCACAGTGGCGAGAAATCGCCCCTACCCTGTGCCTCGGCGGCTGCGCGCAGCGGTGCCAGCGCGGCCGAAGCCAGCGGGAACGCGGGCGCAGCCGGGTTGATCGGGCCGTGTTCGGCGATCAGCCGATTGACGATGCCACGCGCCGGCCGGCCGCTGAAGAGGTTGGTGACGCAGCTTCTGCGCGCGCTGGGGGCGCTCAACGCGGCGCGGTGGATTGCGCTGATGGTGGCCTCCGGGCACAACAGGTAGGCGCTGCCGGCCTGTACGCCGGCTGCTCCGAGCGCACGTGCAGCGGCGACGCCCGGATGGTCGGCGATCCCGCCGGCGGCGATCACCGGAATGCGCACCGCCTGTACGACCTGGCGCACCAGCGCGAAAGTGCCTGCTTGGGTGGCGAGATCGTCATCGAGAAACATGCCGCGATGGCCGCCGGCCTCGTAACCCTGGGCGATCACAGCGTCGACCCCGGCCGCTTCCAGCCACAGAGCTTCCTCCACTGTGGTTGCAGAAGACAGTACCCGCGCGCCCCAGCTTTTGACCCGCGCCAGCAGATCCGGCGCGGGGAGTCCGAAGTGAAAGCTCACCACGGGCGGCCGAAAGGTTTCCACCAGGTCGGCTATCGCGGCCGAGAACGGTGCTCGTGCGGGTCCGCTGGCGGAGGCTGCAGGATCGAGCCCGAACTCGAGATAGTACGGGGCGAGCAGCGCCCGCCATGCCGACTCGCGTGCCGGGTCGGGCGGGGGTTCGGCATGGCAGAAGAAGTTGAGGTTGAACGGCTTGTCGGTTCCGGCGCGGATCGCCTGGATCTCGGCCACCATCGCATCCGGCGTGAGCATCGCGCACGGCAAGGAGCCCAGCCCACCGGCGTTGCTGACCGCGATCGCCATCGCGCTGCCCTGCGCACCCGCCATCGGGGCCTGGATGATGGGCAGTGCGGTGGCCAATAGTTGTTCGAGTGTCATCGGTGTTCAGTCCGTGTTTCGGTTGGTGACGGTTTCGTCGTTTGCTGGCTGGCACAATATCGATTATGGACGTGCAGCGCGAGTGGGTGGAGGGGCTGAATACGCTGCGCCAAGTGGTGAGCGTGAAGGGATAGCCGCTGCACGGCCACCCATTTTCCGCCGCTTGATCGTTAGATTTTTATTCGGGAGACCCGCTCATGCCAGTTCTGTTACGCGCCGTGCAGGCCGATATCACCACGCTCGCGGTGGACGCCATCGTCAACGCCGCCAACACTTCGCTGCTGGGAGGTGGTGGAGTCGATGGCGCGATCCACCGCGCCGCCGGGCCCGCCTTGCTGGAAGAATGTCGCCGGTTGGGTGGCTGCGACACCGGCGACGCCAAGCTTACCCGCGGCCATCATCTACCGGCCCGCTGGGTCGTGCACACCGTCGGTCCGGTGTGGTTCGGCGGCACACGCGGTGAGCCAGCACTGCTGGCTGCATGTTACCGCCGCTCGCTCGAGGTGGCCGCCGCCGGGGCCGTCCGCAGCATTGCCTTTCCCAGTATCAGCACCGGCGTGTTCGGCTACCCCTTCGAAGCCGCTGCGCAAGTCGCGGTTGCCTCCGTGCGCGCTGAAGTGGGTCGCTGGCCGCTGCTGGAAGAGGTGATTTTTTGCTGCTTTTCGTCCGGCGATCTGGCGGAGTACCAGGCTTTGCTGGCCGAACAGGGTTGATGTGGTTTGGCCCTGTATAAACCGTTCGGAATTTATTCACTTCGATGGAGTGTGAAGTATTCGTAGTCGTTGGACTAGGTACTTCAATATCATCACCTCATCAGTTCTTTGCCATATTCACTATGAAGCATGACCTTCCGTCATTTGCGCTGCTAATCGACGCAGACAACGTCCGTCAGGAGAGCATTTCCCCAATTCTCGAGGAAATCACCCGTC
>JAEUNS010000114.1 GCA_016790005.1 Zoogloeaceae bacterium | reverse complement strand
GAAGGCATGTCGATGACGATTGCCAACGACACCACTGTGTTCATCGAGCGCTCGATCGAGGCGGTGTTCGCCACCATCTGGGAGGCGGTATTGCTGGTGGCGCTGGTGTGCCTGTTCTTTCTGCGCAACTGGCGCGCAATGCTGGTGCCGCTGGTCACCATACCGGTGTCGCTGGTAGGCGCATTTGCATTGATGTTCGTGCTTGGGTTTTCGATCAACACCCTGACCCTGCTGGCACTGGTGCTCGCGATCGGCTTGGTCGTCGATGATGCGATCGTGGTGCTCGAAAACATCTACCGTCATATCGAGGACGGCATGGAGCCGGTCGCGGCAGCCTTCCGCGGGGCGAAGGAGATCGGTTTTGCAGTGGTCGCGATGACGATCACGCTTGCGGCGGTGTATGCGCCGGTGGCGTTCATGACCGGCAGGACCGGCAAACTGTTCGCCGAGTTTGCGTTGACGCTTGCCGGGGCGGTGCTGGTATCTGGCTTTGTTGCGCTCACCTTGTCGCCGATGATGTGTTCGCAACTCCTGAGGCATGAACGCAAGCATGGCCGGGTCTACAATGCCATCGAGGGTATTCTCGGCGGGCTGACCAGCGGCTACCGCAGGGTACTGCTTGCCTCGTTGAAAGTGCGCTGGCTGGTGATGCTGGTGTTTGCGGTCGTGGCGGGCAGTTCGGTGTGGCTGTTCGGACAGCTGAAGTCGGAGCTTGCGCCGGTTGAGGACCGGGGCCGGGTGATTGGCTTGTATAACGGACCCGAGGGCGCCACGATGGACTACATGGCGCGCTATGCCCAGCAACTTGAAGAAATCTACGCGAATACCGCCGATGTCGATCGTTACCTGGTGATCACCGGCAATCCGACCCTGTCGCAGGGCATCTCGTTCGTGGGTCTGACCGACTGGACCGAGCGTGAGCGTGGCGCGGCCGACATTGCGGCTGAGTTGCAGCCGCAGTTGCGTGAAATTCCGGGTGTGCAGGCCTTTCCGGTGATGCCGGCGGCGTTTGGCCAGAGTGCACGCTCGCGCCCGATCGCATTCGTGATCACCTCGTCCGACAGCTATGAGGAAATAGCCCGCTACAGCGGCATCATCATCGACGACATGCGCGACAACCCGGGTTTCGTGTCGCCCGACAGCGACCTCAAGCTGACCATGCCCGAGCTCGCCGTCGAGGTCGATCGCGACCGCGCGGCCGACCTCGGGGTGCCGGTCGACGTAATCGGCCGCACCCTCGAGACCATGCTGGGCGGTCGCCAGGTGACCCGCTACAAGCAGGAGGGTGAGCAATATGATGTGATCGTCCAGATGGACGCCGGAAGCCGCACCGGTCCTCGCGACATCAGCGACATCTATGTGCGTGGCGCAAACGGGTCGATGGTGCCGCTGGCAAGCCTCTTGCGCGTGGATGAGTCGGTCAGCCCGCGCGAGCTCAACCATTTCGGCCAGCGGCGCTCGGTGATCATCTCGGCCAACCTCAGCCCGGGCTACTCGATGGGTGAGGCGCTGGCTTGGCTCGATGAGACCGCAGCGAGGGTTTTGCCGCCCGGTTATGCCACCGACTACGAGGGCCAGTCGCGCGAGTTTCGCACCAGTTCGGCCAGCCTGATGCTGACTTTCGTGCTCGCGCTGGCGTTCATCTATCTGGTGCTCGCGGCCCAGTTCGAGAGCTTTCGCGACCCTTTCATCATCATGCTCACCGTGCCCCTGTCAATGACCGGCGCACTCGGTGCCCTGTACTTGACCGGCGGCACCCTGAATGTTTACAGCCAGATCGGCCTGATCACGCTGGTTGGCTTGATCACCAAGCACGGCATTCTGATTGTCGAGTTTGCGAACCAGTTGCGTGACCAGGGTAGTGCGATGCTCGAGGCGGTGGTGGAGGCCTCGGTGTTGCGTCTGCGCCCGATCCTGATGACCACCGGTGCGATGGTGCTTGGTGCGGTGCCGCTTGCGCTTGCGACGGGTGCGGGTGCCGAGAGCCGTCAGCAGATCGGCTGGGTGATTGTCGGTGGCCTGCTCCTCGGAACCTTCTTCACCCTTTTCGTCGTGCCAACCGTCTATACGCTGCTTGCGCGTCGCCAGCGTGCCAAAATCACCGATACGCCGGTCGCGCCGCCCCCGGGTGAGCCGGTCCGGCCCTGAACACCAGGGAGTTTCAAGCATATGCCGATGTTTGTTGATGATTCACCACCGGGGCAGTGCATCTTCTGCCGCCTGATCGCGGGCGAGATTCCAGCAGCACGGGTGTTCGAGGATGAACGCACCATTGCCTTCATGGATATTGGTCAGGTCAATCCCGGGCATGTACTTGTTGCCAGCCGGCGCCATGCAGCGACCTTGTTCGAACTGAGCGCGGCCGAGGCGGCAGCGGTGATGCAGACGGCTCAGCGGGTGGCGCTTGCCGTGCGCGCGGCGTTCGATCCGCCGGGGCTGACACTGTTGCAGGCCAATGGGCGGGAAGGCGATCAAACCGTGTTTCATTTTCACATGCATGTCGTACCACGTCATGGCGACGACGGTATTGCGCTTTCATGGCCACGCAAGAACCCGCCACCCGCCTTGCTTGAGGATTATGCGGGCCTTCTGCGGGGCGCAATCGAGTCGCTGCGCGAGGCCTGATCGGCGCCCTAAGCGGGGTCCAGGCCACGCAGGGCTGCGATGCGCACCTGTGAGACGAGGTCGGCGGCGAGGCAGTCGAGTTCGAGCAGTTC
>JAEUNS010000096.1 GCA_016790005.1 Zoogloeaceae bacterium | reverse complement strand
GGCCTCGAAACCTTGCCAGTCGTGAAAGCGCAGCAGCGCATCGAGGCGCACGCCGTCGGCGACCGGCTGCCCGCTTGCGACAGTGATCGGTTTCGCTCTGCGGGGTGCCGAGGTGAAATCGATGCCGAACAGCGTCGTCATCTGACCGTGAGCAGCGCTCACACGTGGCGGGTACTGCTGGCCAGCCGTGCCGCAGTGCTCACCGTGGTGGCATGAATCCTTACCGTATCGGCTACATTGCGGGCATAGCCGCCGGCCATGGCAATCGCTACCGGAATGCGAGCGGTGAGACATCGGCCGAGCACCCGCCGGTCGCGTTCGGCAAGGCCTTCGAACGACAAGCCGAGTCGTCCGAAGCGGTCGTCGCAATAGGGGTCTGCACCGGCGAGATAGATCACCAGGTCGGGTCCAAAACGATCGAACACGACTGCGAGGCCGGTTTCGAGCGCCGCCAGATACTCCTCGTCGCCGGTTGCGTCGGCCAGCTCGATGTCGAGATCGGAGCTCATCTTGCGAAACGGAAAGTTACGGGCGCCATGCAGGCTGAGGGTGAAGACATCCGCTTGCCCGGCAAGAATCGCGGCCGTGCCATCGCCTTGATGAACATCGCAGTCGACGATCGCGATACGCTCGGCTCGACCTTCGGCTCGCATCGCAAGCGCAGCGATGGCGGCATCGTTGAACACGCAGAATCCCGATCCGAAGTCAGTGTGCGCATGATGGGTGCCGCCAGCCAGGTTTGCAGCGCAGCCCTCGGCAAGCGCGCTGCGACATGCGGCCAGCGTGGCACCGGCCGAGCGGCGGGAGCGTTCCACCATCTGCGGCGTCCACGGGAAGCCGATGCGGCGTTGTTCGGCCGCATCGAGCTCGCCTGCCACCACCCTGCGCAGATAGTCGGCCGAATGCGCCCTGAGGATCTCCTCGTCGCTGGCGGCTTCGGGAACGCGAAAATCATCAGGCGCGAAGTCACCGGATGCTGCAAGCGCCTCGCGCAGCATCGAATACTTTTCCATCGGAAACCGGTGCCCTTCGGGCAAGGGCAGGACGAAGTGGTCGGCGTAAAACAGCTTCACCGCTAGTCAGGGTTTCTCGCCGGCCAGATCAAGTGCGGGCAGGTCGGCGTCGGTGTACAGCTCGGTGAATTCGTCCTCGGGTACGACCGTGACTGCGATCGCGGGCTCATGGCCGCCGCCGCCGGTGATGATCCCGCGCATCGGGGAGATGTCGGCAAAGTCGCGGCCCCAGCCAATCGTGATGTGTTCCAGGTTGGGTCGGATCGCGTTGGTCGGATCGAAGTCGACCCAGCCGAACTTCGGGCAATAGACCGATAGCCAGGCATGGGTTGCATCGGCACCGATCAAACGCTTCTTGCCCTCGGGCGGTTTGGTCAGGATGTAGCCACTCATGTAGCGGGCGGAAAGCCCCAGCGAGCGCAGGCACGAGATCATGAAGTGGGCGAAGTCCTGGCAGACGCCACGGCGATTCGCAAACACGGTGGTGACCGGAGTCGAGATGTCGGTGGCCTCGGGGTCGAAGGTGAAGTCTTCGAAAATGCGCTGCATCAGGGACTCGACGCCCACCAGCACGGGGGTATCCGGCTTGAAGTCGCCGCGCGCGTATTCGGCAAAGTCCCGCTTGATGCGCACATACCCTGATTCGAAGCGAAATCCGGTGGCCTCGAGAAGCTCGGCCGACACCTTCTCGCCCGAGCGGTAGCGCAACAGGTCGCGAACGCTTTCCCAGGTGGGCGATTCCTCGAGATCGATCTCGGGCCGGGGTTTGAGTTCGACCCAGGCCTCGGAACGTACCACCAGCTTGTCATGCTCGGCACCGAAGTGCAGGGCATCGACCTTGTTGCCGAAGCTGTCGATGAACGAGCGCAGGTGCTGGGGCTTGGGCGTGATCTCGATGCGGTGCGCGACACAGGTTTGCCAGGGGAGTGAGCGCGGTGTCAGGCGCAGCAGCTGATGCGACTCGCCCACGGCCTGATCGTAGTCGTAGCGAGTGTCATGCCGGATATGGTAACGCACGGAAGTCACGCGGCACCTCTGAGGCGGGACGGCGAAACAGTATGAATGAAGAAGCGTCGATGTACCTCATCAGACAGCGAGTAAGCCGAATTCTCGGCCTCGGTGAGCAGGCTTGAGAGCTGACTGCGACCCGGTGCGCACTGTTCCGCCTCGAACACGGTGAGGTCGAAGCGGCTGAAGCGCCGGTCGAGCTCGTCAATGATGGGCGGAACCGCATGCCCCAGTTCGCGCGCACTGCTTTGCAGATAACGCCTGATCGTGCCGATCTGAAAACACACCGAATGCGGGTTCGAGGTGTCGAAAACCAGCAGGTGTAGCACCGGCAACAGTTCGGGCATGCGCCGGTAGCGGGCGCGATAGGTCACGATGGCGTTCGCGGCTTCGAGCAGCCACTCGAGCATGTTCTCGCTCGCGCGTTGTTCGGCCTTGAGAACCAGCGCGATCATCGACGATAGTCGCGCCAGACGCTCGATGCGTCGGCCAAGGATCAGGAAACGCCAACCCTCGTCACGGGTCATGTCGTCCATTGCGAAGCCGGCCAGCGAGATGCAGTTCATCATGACTGAATCGAGTGCGCCCATCGCCTGGTCTATGGTGACCGGAGGGGGTTGCAGCGCCTGTTCGAGCCGGTTGAGCAAACGCCAATTGTCGGTCGACAGCCGCTCACGCACATGGTTGGCGTTGCTGGTGAGTAATTGCAGGTTGCTGGCTACCGATCCGTACTGTTTCAGGTCGGAGACTGCCGACAGCAACAGGGCCTCGCGCGTACGCTCTTCTTCGGGGAGTTCATCGCTGTCTTTGGCCGCCAGCGCGCCGATCTTGCGGGCGGCGAGCAACAGTCCGTCGAGTTCGCCTTCAGCCTCGTCGTCAGTCGATGATATGCGTGCCAACGCCGCCCGCAGCAGGCGCGCAGACGATTCGCAGCGCTCGGAATGGCGACCCATCCAGAACAGGTTTTCGCCGACCCGGGACGGAATGTCGTTCCCCGAATACAGCAGGTCGATTACGCCAAGGCGCTTCTTGATCAGCGTGGTGCGGTGGGCCGAGCTTTCAGCACGCACCCATGCGTCCTTCGACAGGCCGCCACGCTGCATCGGGATGACCTCAAGGCCGCTGTGAGGCGCCGCGCGCACCAGCGCACCGGGCATCACTTCATAGCCCTCGGGCGTGGCCGCCGCGATCATGCGCAGGCCGAAAGAGCGCGAGGCCAGGGGTCTTTCGGCGGCACCGGTCCAGACCGGGGTCTGCGACAGCCGGACCCACTCCTGCGCAACGAAGGTGTGCGGTTGCGCCTTGATGCTTGCAATCAGCTTGTCGCGCTTCTCGCCGCGCAGTTGATGCCCGAAGACGCTCTCGCGGCGCATGCTGGCAAAGGCCGGCTTGATGACCAGCTTGTCCAGGTTGTCGAGCACGAACTCAAGTGCGGGCGGCTCACCACACCACCATGAAGCGACCGAGGGAATCAGCAGTTCTTCCTTGAACAGGCGTCGGCAGATGGCCGGCAAAAAGCCGAACAGCGCGCTGCCTTCGACGACGCCGCTGCCGAGCGCGTTGGCCATCAACACCTTTCCGGAGCGGATTGCGCCGATCAGCCCCGGTACGCCGAGGGCAAACCTTCCGCTGAGCTCAAGCGGGTCGCAGGCCTCGTCATCCAGCCTGCGCAGGATGGCATGCACCCGCCGCAGGCCGCGCAAGGTCTTGAGGAATACGGTGTCGTCGCGGACCGTGAGATCCTGCCCCTCGACCAGCGGAAAACCCAGGTAACGGGCAAGGAACGCATGCTCGAAGTAACTCTCACTGAAGGGGCCGCCACTGAGCAGCACCACCAGCGGTGTTTCACCATCGGAGGGTGCCATGCGGGCGAGACTGTCCTGCAGGTTGCGGAAGAACGCCGCCAGGGTATTCACCTGCAGTTCGCGAAAGGCATCGGGAAAAGCCTGCGAAGTGACGATCCGGTTTTGCAACGCATAGCCTGCACCGGTGGGTGTCTGGGTGTGGTCGCCAATGACCCACCAGCTACCGTCTGGCGAGCGTCCCAGGTCGGTTGCGAACAGGTGCAGAAAGTGCCCCGAGGCTGGGACGAGATTTTTGCAGGGCCATTTGTAGCCCTGCTGCCCGAATATGAGGGCTGGCGGTATCAGGCCTTCGCGCAGCAACTCTTGGTCGCCGTAAAGGTCGGCGAGGATCGCGTCGAGCAGGCGCGCACGTTGCGCGACCGCCGCCGAAAGATGGCTCCACTCGGCGTGGTCGAGAATGAGGGGCAGCATGTCGAGTTCCCACGGACGGTTGGTCCCGAGGGTGTCGGTATGCAGGCTGTAGGTTACGCCGTCGGCTTCGACCGCATCGCTCACGAATTGAGCACGACGCGCCAGCGAGGATTCCGGCAGATGCTCCAGTCGGTCGGCGAAGGCCTTCCAGTGGGGTCGAACCGTTTCCCGGTCGACTAGCATTTCGTCGTAGCGGTCAGGCAGAAAGGGGTATGAGTCGATCAGTCCGGCAGGCATGAACAACCGCCCCGGTTGCCCGGGGCGGTCCGATAGGTCAGGAGTGACGCAAGTCTAAAGTAAATGGAAACTCCGGGTTGATCTGCGGTTCGCCCACTACCATTCGTCCCGGTGTATGGCCGATCCGGAAGTAGCGCGCGAGACGTCGGCTCTCGGCCTCGAATGCGTTGATCGGCCGGGTGTCGAAGCTGCGTCCGCCCGGGTGGCTGACATGATACTGGCAGCCACCCAGGCTCTTGTTCATCCAGGTGTCCACGATATCGAAGATCAGCGGCGAATCGACGCCAATGGTCGGGTGCAGACATGAGGGCGGTTGCCAGGCTCGGTAGCGCACACCTGAAACGTACTCGCCATGGGTGCCGGTCGGCTGCATCGGAACAGGAACACCGTTGCAGGTAATCACATAGCGATTGGGTGCCACACCGGTCGAGCGGACTTGCAGGCGCTCGACCGACGAATCGACATACCGCACGGTACCACCGATTGCGCCTTCCTCACCGAGAACATGCCACGGCTCGAGCGCCGAGCGTAATTCGAGCGTCATGCCCTTGACGGCATAGTCGCCGTATTTCGGGAAGCGGAACTCCAGATGTGGCGCGAACCACTCGGCCTTGAGCGGGAAGCCGGCATCCTGCATTTCGCTCATTACGTCTTCGAAATCCTGCCAGATGAAGTGCGGCAGCATGAAGCGATCGTGCAACTCGGTACCCCAGCGGGCGAGCCGCGGCGGGGTATACGGTTGCTGCCAGAAGCGTGCGATAAGCGCCCGCAGCAGCAACTGCTGGGTAAGGCTCATGCGCGCATGCGGCGGCATCTCGAACGCCCGCATCTCGAGCAGCCCGAGCCGGCCGGTGGGGCCGTCAGGCGAATACAGCTTGTCGATGCAGAACTCGGCGCGGTGCGTGTTGCCGGTGACATCGATCAGCAGGTTGCGGAACAGCCGATCTACCAGCCAGGGCGGGCAGTGTCCACCCTCCTTGGCGGTAAGACGTTCGAGTTCGCTGAACGCAAGCTCGATCTCGTGCACGGTGTCGTTGCGTGCCTCGTCGATACGCGGTGCCTGCGAGGTGGGGCCGACGAACAAGCCCGAGAACAGGTACGACAGGCTGGGGTGGTTGTGCCAGTAGCTGACCACGCTGCGCAGTAGATCAGGGCGACGCAGGAAGGGCGAGTCTCCGGGTGTTTCGCCGCCAAGCACGAAGTGGTTGCCACCGCCGGTGCCGATGTGGCGACCGTCGACCATGAACTTTTCGGTGGTCAGGCGCGAAAAATGTGCCGACTCATAAAGGTGCGTGGTCTGGTCGACCAGTTGGTCCCAGTTTGACGCCGGCTGGATGTTGACCTCGATCACGCCGGGGTCGGGGGTGATGCGGAACAGGGTGATGCGCGGGTCGCGCGGCGGCTCGTAGCCTTCGAGCATGACCGGCTGGCGCAGTTCGGCCGCAGTGTCTTCGATCGCGGTGACGATCTCGAGGTAATCCTCAAGGTTGCGCGTCGGCGGCATGAACAGGTAGAGCACCCCGTTGCGCGGCTGGGCGCACAGCGCGGTACGGGTGATCCAGGCGGCGGATTCCTTGTCGGCAGGAACGCGGGTCGTCGGCTCGTTGAATGCGCTGGTCAAGCCGTCGCCGGTCTTGCCGGTCAGGCCCGCCAGGCCGGTAAGGGCGCCGCTACCACTGCCGCCCCCGACCTTGAGCACGCCCTCACCCTGCTTGCCTGCCGCCAGGCTGCTGACGCCATGTGCGCCGCTGGAGGCGAGTACGCCACCGCCGGCGAACTGCTGACGGATCGCGGTGTACAGCGGCAGCGGCTTGAACTGCTCGAACGGATCCGGTTGATGGATGTACGGATAGTCGGCCTTGGTGACCCATGGCTGCGAGTCGAGCGGTAGGCGGTAGCCCATCGGCGAGTCGCCCGGCAGCAGGTAGCAGCGCTCGCTGCGCAGAAACCATGGTCCGGTCTGCCACTTGCCGGTGATCTCGTTGCGCACGATCGGCAGGGTGTGGCCGATCGTCAGCGTGAGTCCCTGGGTGAACACCTTCATCAGGCGTTCACGCTCGAGCTTGTCGTCGACGCGTGAATCGAAGGGGTCGACGTTGGCCGGCAAGCGACGCTCCCGCCACATGTAGTAAAAGACGTCTTCGTAAGCCGGGAAAATGTGATCGGACACCACTCCAAGGCGCTTCGCGACCCCGTCAAGCAAGCGCGCGGCCATGTCGGCGTCTGCCGTGCCGGGCACGGATTCATCGGCGATCAGGGTGGGGTCGCTCCAGATCGGCTCGCCGTCCTTGCGCCAGAAACAGTTGAGCGACCAGCGCGGCAGTTGTTCGCCCGGGTACCACTTGCCCTGGCCGAAATGCACTAGCCCATTGGCGCCGTACTTGTCGCGCAGACGGTGATAGAGATCGGCCGCGAAAATCTTCTTGGTGGGCCCCATCGCATCGGTGTTCCACTCGGCGCCTTCGATGTCGTCAACCGACACGAAGGTGGGCTCGCCCCCTTGGGTGAGGCGCACGTCCATGGCCTCGAGACGTTCGTCGATCTTGTGGCCGAGCGATTCGATCTGCAACCATTGGTCGTCGCTATAGGGCTTGGTGACGCGCGGCGCTTCCCAGATGCGGGTGACCGACATTTCGTGATGGAACTCGACCTCGCACTTGTCGACGCCACCGGTGACGGGCGCGGCCGAGAACGGATCGGGTGTGCACGCGACCGGAATGTGACCTTCGCCGGCAAACAAGCCCGAGGTCGGGTCGAGACCGATCCAGCCTGCGCCGGGCAGGTAGACCTCGCACCAGGCATGCAGGTCGGTGAAATCGACCTCGGTGCCGGACGGACCGTCGAGCGACTTGACGTCGGCCTTGAGCTGGATGAGGTAGCCGGACACGAAGCGCGCCGCCAGCCCGAGGTTGCGCAGCATCTGCACCAGCAACCAGGCCGAATCGCGGCATGAACCCGAACGCTTCTCGAGGGTCTCTTCGGGTGTCTGGACGCCCGGCTCGAGGCGTATCGTGTAGTCGATGTGCTTGTAAAGGTTATGGTTGAGCTCGACCAGGAAATCGACGCTGCGTTTCTTGGTGCGATCGATGCCATTCAGGTAGGCCGCCATCTTGGCGGTGAGCGGCAGCTTCTTGAAGTAGGGCGCGAGTTCATCCTTCTGCCAGCTTTCGTACTCGAATGGGCACTCCTCGGCATAGGGCTCGAGGAAGAAGTCGAAGGGGTTGATCACCGCCATTTCGGCGACCAGATCAACCTCGATCCGGAACTCGGTGGCCTTTTCGGGGAAAGCCAGGCGAGCCAGATAGTTGGCCTGGGGATCCTGCTGCCAGTTGATGAAGTGCGTCTTGGGCAGAATGTTCAGCGAGTAGCTGAGAATACGGGTGCGACTGTGCGGCGCGGGCCTGAGTCGGATGACCTGCGGACCGAGATTGATTGGTCGGTCATACTTGTAATGAGTGACATGGTGTAGCGCAACGTGAATCGACATTCCTTACCCCTTGGTTCAAACTTGTCCGGCGAATCGAGCAATTCTCGCGCCAGCAATGCTGCAAGCTTCATTGGGGTGCGATTCTGTTGCAAATCCGGGGGCAAACGATGATTTCGGTGCAGATGATTCGACGACTGTTGCAAAACTGTCAATTTGGGCAATGATACCTCAGCCTGATGCCCCAGCTTGGGGCTCAACGAATTTTTGCATGCACCTTTATGGGGTGTTCGACCTCTGAAATTCACCGTTAGACTTTTTGAAACCAACTCGCAATTAGAGCAAGGAGGAGCGCCATGAGCGTCATTGAAGCGGTTCGTTCCCGGCAGCCTGAGCTTACGCGCCTTCGTCGCGACATCCATGCCCATCCGGAACTGGCCTTTGCCGAACATCGCACGGCCGAGGTGGTTGCGCAGCATCTGCTTGCGCTCGGTATAGAAGTTCATCGCAATATTGGCCAGACCGGGGTGGTCGGCGTGGTTAGAGGTGGTAGTGGCGAGCGCGCCATCGGGCTGCGGGCCGACATGGACGCGCTGCCGATGCAGGAGCGCAACACCTTCGAGCATCACTCGCGCCACCCGGGCTGCATGCATGCCTGCGGACATGATGGCCACACCACCATGCTCCTTGCCGCGGCCGAGGTCCTGGCTGCCCGGCGTGCTTTCGACGGCACGGTCTACCTGGTATTTCAGCCGGCCGAAGAAGGCGAGGGCGGGGCACGCGCGATGATCGAAGACGGGCTCTTCGAGCGCTTCCCGATGGAATCCATCTACGGCATGCACAACTGGCCGGGCATGGCGCCAGGCCAGTTTGCGGTACATGCCGGGCCGGCGATGGCCAGCGCCGACCGCTTCGACATTCAGGTGCTCGGACACGGTGCGCATGCAGCCATGCCGCACTTGGGCACCGATCCGGTGGTCGCTGCCGCGGCGCTGGTGCAGGCGATCCAGACCATCACCAGCCGAACACTCGACCCGCTCGATGCGGCTGTTGTCTCGACCACCATGTTCCATGCTGGCGAAGCCTATAACGTGATCCCCGACCGTGCGACTCTGGCCGGCACCGTGCGCGCATTCAGTGAAACGGTGGCGACGCGCATCGAGTCGCGTCTGCGCGAGCTGTGCGCGGGGGTGGCGACGGCCTTTGGGGTCGAGGTGAGTTGCGAGTACCGCCGCGGCTATCCGCCGACGGTCAATACGCTTGCCGAGGCGAATGTGTGTGCCGCGGTGGCGGCCTCACTGGTGGGTGAGCAGCAGGTGAGCCGCGATGCTCGCCCCAGCATGGGAGCCGAGGATTTCGCCTTCTTCCTGCAGCACAAACCCGGTTGCTATGTCTGGATCGGAAACGGTGCGGGTGAGGGTGGCTGCATGCTCCACAACCCTCGCTATGATTTCAACGACGAGATCATCCCGTTTGGTGCGGCTTACTGGGTCGAACTGGTGCGCAAACTGCTGCCCCAGGCCTGATTCGCCAAATTCTTGAACCCTGCCCGGGCGATTGCGTCCACGCACCCATGACCAAAACCCTGATTCTTGCCCTGCGGATGATGTTGCGCGACCTGCGCGCAGGTGAATTGCACTTGCTCGGAATCGCGATCGTGATCGCGGTGGCGAGTCTTACAAGTGTCGGATTCCTGGCCGATCGCGTCGCCCGCGGACTCGACCGTGAAGCGAATCAGCTGCTTGGCGGCGATCTGCTGCTGCGCTCCGACAAGGCCTGGCCCGAGAGCTTTGTACTTGCAGCGCGTGAGCGCGGCCTCGAAGTGGTCGGTACGACGCTGTTCTCGAGCATGGTCAGCACCGAAGAGGGTGCGCAGCTGGCCGGGGTCAAGGTGGTCGAGCCCGGCTACCCGCTACGCGGCGTGTTGCGCACCTCGCCCGGACCGAATCAGCCGGACAGCGTCGCGAGTGCGGTACCCCCTGCGGGCGAGGTGTGGCTGGATGAGCGCCTGTTCGCGACCCTGGGGGTCGAGGTGGGGGACCTCGTAGGACTCGGCCTGATCGAGTTGCGGGTCGGGGCGATGGTGACCTTCGAGTCCGACCGCGGGGCGAATTTCTTCAGCCTGTTGCCACGGGCGATCTTCAATGCCGCCGATCTCGAAGCCACCGGATTGCTGGTCGAGGGCAGTAGGGCCACCTGGCGGCTGCATCTGGCGGGCGCCCCGGCCGCCGTCGAGGCTTATCAGGATTGGCTCGGTCGAAATCTCGGGCGTGGGCAGGCGCTCGAAACCATCGAGAATGCCCGCCCCGAAGTGCGGTCCGCGCTCGATCAGGCCCAACGCTTCCTGCGCCTCGCCGCGCTGCTGGCGGTGATTCTCGCCGCGGTGGCGGTGGGTCTGTCGGCGCGCCGCTTCATGCAGCGCCACCTCGATGCCTGCGCGGTGATGCGTTGCCTGGGCGCGAGCGAGGCGCAGGTGCTGCAGATCGTGATTGGCGAGTTCGTTGCCTTTGGCGTGGTCGCAGCCTTGCTGGGCACGGCGGTGGGCTGGTTGGTGCAATTCGGCTTGGGGGCAGTGCTCGCCGAAGTCATGGGGGCCGAGTTGCCGGTGCCGTCGTTGGTGCCGATTGCGCATGGTATTGCGGTCGGCCTGGCCCTGCTGGTCGGCTTCGTTTTGCCGCAGCTCTTGCAGTTGGGCAAGGTCTCAACGCTGCGGGTGTTGCGGCGAGAGTTTGGCGCGGTCGAGCGCAGCACCGGCCTGGCGTGGCTGCTTGGCGCGGGGGCGCTGTTCGCGATCATCTTCTGGATCGCGGGCGACCTGCGTCTGGGCATCATGGTTGCAGCCGGGTTCGGGGTGGCGTTGGGAGTGTTCGCGCTGGCGGCCTGGGGGGTGTTTCGCCTGCTCGGCGGGGTGAAGGGCCAGGGCAGTCTCGGGAGCGGCGGCTGGCGGTATGGCCTGGCGTCGCTCACACGGCGCATGTCGGCGAGCGTGATCCAGGCGAGCGCACTCGGGCTCGGCATGGCGGCGTTGTTGCTGCTCACGCTGATCCGTGGCGACCTGCTCGAGAACTGGCGTCAGATGACGCCCGCGGATGCGCCCAACCGCTTCATCATCAACATCCAGCCGGATCAGCGCGAGGCCCTCTCTGACTTCTTCGTCGCCAATGGATTCGCCGCACCTGACGTGCTGCCGATGATTCGCGGTCGCCTGGAAGCAATCAATGGCACGCCGGTGAATCCCGACGCGTTCGAGGATGCCCGAACCCGACGCCTGGCCGAGCGCGAGTTCAACCTCAGCTATGCCAGCCGGCTGCCCGACAACAATGTCGTGAATGCCGGCAAATGGCATGCGAATGAGCGCACGCCGCAGTTTTCGGTCGAAGAGGGCCTGGCCCGCACCTTCAATCTCAAGGTCGGCGACAGCGTACGTTTCAACATCGCCGGGCGCCTGGTCGAGGCACCGATCACCAGCGTGCGCGCGCTCGAGTGGGATTCGATGCGGGTCAATTTCTTCTTCATCGCTTCGGAGGGCATGCTCGAGAACGACCCCGCGAGCCTCATCACCAGCTTCAATCTACCCCAGGGCAACCAGACCTTCACCGCCGACCTGATCCATGCCTTCCCGAACCTGTCGGTGATCGACGTGGCAGCCGTAATCGCCCAGGTGCAGGCCATGACCGACAAGCTGGTGCTGATCGTGCAGTTCGTGTTCGGGTTTGCGCTGCTGGCCGGGGTGGTCGTGTTGTATGCCGCGCTGCAGTCGACCCATGACGAGCGTGACTACGAACTTGCAATGCTGCGCACCCTCGGCGCGCGCAACCGCCAGGTGCGTCAGGCTCTGCTGGCCGAGTTTCTGGTGCTCGGATGCGTGGCCGGAGTGTTGGCCGGAATCGGCGCGGGCCTGATCGGCTGGGTGCTGGCCCAGTTCGTGTTCAAGATGGCTTATCTGCCGGGCCTTGCCCCGATGGTGCTTGCGGTCGTGCTTGGCGCAGTGGGCGTGGTGGGCGGGGGCTGGCTGGGTACCCGCGGTTTGCTTGCCCGTCCGCCGCTGGCGAGCCTGCGCGCACTGGCCTGAGCCTCCGGGAGACTAGATGGCGGTATTGCAGCAGATAAGCCCGTTCGAGCTGGGCCTGGCCGCGGCGGCGCTGGCGGTGTTCATCGTTTTGATGTTTCTGATGATGGTCGCGCTGCGCCTGCGCCGGCTTGAGCTTGAACTGCCGTTGCTGCTCGCCGCGCAGCAGCGCGCTGTGCTCGAAGATCTGCACGTTGGGCTCGATCGCCAGACCGATCGCCAGCTTGCCCATGCCGAAGGCGCCTCGGAGCGTTTGCGCGGCGGTGTCGCGGGCGAGGTGCAGAGCACTCGCGAGGCGTTGTTCAAGCTGCACTCGTCGGTACAGGCACAACTCGCGGCTCAGCGCCAGGACGTGGGAACCCGTTTCGTCGAGCTCGCCGGGGCGATCAACGGCGCGCATGAGCGCCTGCGGGGCGAGTTGCTGCAGCAGGTGCTGACGACCCTGGCAGAGCAATCGCGTGCCGACCGCGAACTGCTCCAGGCCGGCTTGCAGCAGGCGTCCGGCCAGCTCAGCAGCGGTACAGAGGGTTTGTCGCGCATCATCAACGAGCGCCTCGAGGCGATCGGCGGGCATGTGAATCAGCGTCTGGACGAGGGCTTTCGCCAGACCAACGAAACCTTTGCCAGCGTGATGGCGCGCCTCGCGACCATAGACGAGGCGCAAAAGAAGATCGACGGGCTTACCACCAATGTAGTGAGCCTTCAGGAGCTCCTGGGTGACAAGCGAGCACGCGGCGCGTTTGGCGAAGTGCAGCTCGAGGCCTTGATCCGCAATGCCTTGCCGCCGGACGCCTATGAGTTTCAGGCCACGCTGCCCAATGGCAGCCGGGTTGACTGTCTGTTGCGCCTGCCCGAACCGACCGGTCGGGTAGGGGTGGACGCCAAGTTTCCGCTCGAGAACTACCACCGGATGCTCGACCAGGGTTCGGCCGAGTCTGATCGCCGTGCCGCCCAGAGTGCCTTTCGGGCCGATGTGCGCAGGCACATCGATGCGATCACGAGCAAATACATATTGCCCGAGGTGACCTCGGACGGTGCGGTGATGTTCGTGCCGGCCGAAGCCGTGTTCGCCGAGATCCATGCCAGCCAGCCCGAGCTGGTGGCCTACGGCCAGGCTCGGCGGGTGTGGATCGTCTCGCCCACCACCCTCATGGCGGTGTTGAACACCGCCCGTGCAGTGCTCAAGGATGTCGAGACCCAGAAACAGGTGCATGTGATCAAGGATGCGCTGGTCAAGCTCGGGCGCGATTTCAACCGCTTCGACGAACGCATGAACGCGCTCGCGCGCCATATCGACCAGGCCAGCAAGGACGTGCAGGATGTGCAAGTGAGCTCGCGCAAGATCAGCGCCCACTTTCAGAAGATCGAAGCCGCAGAGCTCGACGAATGGATTCCCGAAGCGGGGCGGATTGCGGCCCGACCGCCCGAAACAGACGCCTTGCCGCAGAACGACTGAGTACGGGCCTGTGCTTCAGCCACCGATGTACGACATCTCGATCTTGCGGGTTTGCGCGGTGTTGGCGGTGCGGATTTCGGAATAGCGATCGCCGCGCGCCACCCATACCGAAGCAATCGCGCGATCGATCTCGGCATCGTCGGCATTGCTGCGAAGGTGCTCGCGCAGGTCATGCCCGGTTTGTGCGAACAGACAGGTAAACAGCTTGCCTTCGGTCGACAGCCGGATGCGGGTACAGGTCGAACAGAACGCCTGGGTCACCGACGAGATCACGCCGATTTCGCCCGAACCATCCGTATAGCGCCAGCGCTCGGCGACCTCGCCGATGTAGTTGGGGTCGATCGGTTCGAGCGGAAAAACCTGGCTTATGCGCTCGATGATCTCGCGTGAGGGCACGACTTCGTCCATCTTCCAGCCGTTCGAGCTGCCCACATCCATGAACTCGATAAAGCGCACGATATGGCCGCTGCCTTTGAAATGCCTCGCCATATCGACCACGCCCTCGTCGTTGACGCCGCGTTTCACCACCATATTGACCTTGATCGGCCCCAGGCCGGCTGCCTCGGCCGCGGCGATACCCTCGAGCACATCGGCCACTGGATAGTCGGCATCGTTCATCGCGCGAAAGGTTGGGTCATCGATCGCGTCGAGGCTGACCGTGACCCGGTGCAGGCCTGCGTTGCGCAGACGCTGCGCCAGCTTGGGCAACAGCACGCCGTTGGTGGTGAGGGTGATCTCGACACCGGGCAATTCGGCAAGCTGCGCGATCAGGTGGTCGACATCCTTGCGCAGCAGCGGCTCGCCACCGGTGATGCGCAGCTTGCGCACGCCGCGTGCCACGAACACGCGCGCGACCCGGGTGATCTCTTCAAACGAGAGCAGCGCATTGCGCGGCAGGAAGGCGTAGTCCTTGTTGAACACCGAGCGCGGCATGCAGTACACACAGCGAAAATTGCACCGGTCAGTGACCGAAATGCGCAGGTCGCGCACCTCGCGGCCGCGTTGATCGGTGAGCGGACCGCTTGCCGGATAGCTGCCCGGGCTCAGCGCCAGCGCGGTCGGGGGGTGGGGCTCGGCACGTATCGGTATGGTTTTCATGGCGTATCGTTTCGCAGTCTGGTGCGCATCGGATTGTGCCGATTGCAACCCGCCGGTCATTGACCATGGGCAAGGCATGCGGTTTATCGCGCGCTTCCTGTTAGGATTATCGACACACCGCAGCCGCCGCGCAAGGCGAAGCCAAGTAGCGGGGCTGCGAACAACAACAATGGCGGTGCGCTCGGCGTGCCGCTCCGGGAGAACATATACATGCCGCACCCCGCCGGCCTCGATGCCGACCTGCTGCGCACCCGCTGTGACGAGGCGCTCCTTGATTTTGAAACGACGGCCGAACTGACCGACCTGCCCGGAGGCTTGGGCCAGGCGCGGGCCGAAGAAGCACTGCGCTTCGGCTTGGCAATGCGCCAGCCGGGCTACCATGTTTTCGTGCTCGGCGAGTCGGGCACCGGTCGGCATGCAACCGCTTTGCGCCTGTTGCGCGAGTTTGCGGCGGCGCAGCAGGTGCCGCCGGATCTTTGCTATGTGCACAATTTTGGCGATGCGCTACGACCGCAACTCGTCAGCTTGCCCGCCGGTCGCGGTGAGGCATGGCGTGCAGACATGCAGACGCTCATCCGCGAACTCGGCCCCGCGATCGAGGCGGCGCTCGAAAGCGAAACCCACACGAGTCGCATCGACGCATTGCAAGAGGCACACAAGACGCGTGAGGAAGACGCCCTGCAGGCAATCGGCGAGGCCTG
>JAEUNS010000086.1 GCA_016790005.1 Zoogloeaceae bacterium | reverse complement strand
AACACGCAGGCGCCGGCGTTCCAGGGCGCGAAGAAACAGCTCCAGGCATGCTTGGCCCAGCCGGGCGAGCTGATGTTCATGTGACGATCGCCGGGCTTGAGCCCGATCCAGTACATCGTCGACAGATGGCCCACCGGGTAGGACTGATGCGAATGCTGCACCAGCTTGGGCTTGGAGGTGGTGCCAGAGGTGAAGTACAGCAACAGCGGGTCGGTCGCGCGCGTCACCCCGTCCGGCACGAACTCGGGCGCGGCGAAGTAGGCATCTTCGAACGCCTGCCACCCTGGCTGGCGGCCACCGACGCAGATGCGCGAATAGTCGCCCTCGAGCCCGTCGAACTTCGCGACATGGGCACGGCCGATGACGATGTGGCGCACTTGCCCGCGCGACAGGCGGTCGGCCAGGTCGTCGGGCGACAGCAAGGTGGTGGCGGGAATGACCACCGCGCCGAGCTTGATCGCCGCGAGCATGGTCTCCCACAGCGGCACTTCGTTGCCCAGCATCACCAGCACCCGGTCGCCACGTCGCACGCCCTGGGCTCGCAGCCAGTTCGCGACGCGATTGGAGCGGTCGGAAAGCTCGGCAAAGCTCAGGCACGCCTCGCGCCCGTCTTCCTCGACGATCCACAGCGCCGGGCTGGCATTGTCGCGGGCGAACGCATCGAAGTAGTCGAGTGCCCAGTTGAACTCGCGTAACTCGGGCCATTTGAAGCCTGCATAAGCACTGGCATAGTCGTCGCCGTGCGCAAGCAAAAAGTCGCGCGCGCGCAGAAATTCACCGACTGAAGTCATGGTTGTCTCCTCCTGACGTCATTTGTAATTTTGGGTCGAAGCCGCGTGTGATCTTAACCCTCAAACCGGAAGAATTGCGCTTCTCATGCCAACGCAATTCGCTCAGTCGGCGCTCGACAGCTTGCGCACGTCCGCGAGCAGGGCATCGACACTGTCCGGCCGCGTGTCCCAGCCACACATGAAGCGCGCACCGCCCGCGCCGATGAAGGTGTAGAAGCGCCAGCCGATTTCGCGCAGGCCGGCGAGCACTGCATCCGGGAGCTCGCAGAACACACCGTTGGCCTCCGTCGGAAACAACAGCTTTGCCCCAGGCACCGCCTGCAGGCCGGCCGCCAGACGTTGCGCCATGGCGTTGGCGTGACGGGCGTGACGCAACCAGGCGCCGTCTTCGAGCACGCCCAGCCAGGGCGCCGACAGGAAGCGCATCTTCGAGGCGAGTTGGCCGGCCTGCTTGCAGCGCCAGGCAAAGTCTTCGGACAACTTGCGGTCGAAGAACACCACCGCCTCGCCCACCGGCAGACCCATCTTGGTGCCACCGAAGCACAGCACATCCACGCCCGCGCGCCAGGTGATGTCGGCCGGCGAAACGCCGAGCGAGGCCACCGCATTGGCGAAGCGCGCACCGTCCATGTGCACCCTCAGACCATGCTCGCGCGCGCACGCCGCGATAGCAGCCACTTCGTCCGGCCGATAGACGGTGCCGACCTCGGTGCTCTGGGTCAGCGTCACGACGCGCGGCTTGGGGTAGTGGATGTCGCTGCGGCGCGAAATCACCTCCAGCACCGCGGCCGGTGTGAGCTTGCCGTTCGCGCCCTGCGCGGGCAGCAGCTTGGAACCGTTGGAGAAGAACTCCGGCCCGCCGCACTCGTCGGTCTGGACGTGGGCGAGTTCGTGGCACACCACGCTGTGGTAGCTCTGGCACAGCGATGCGAGCGCGAGCGAGTTGGCCGCCGTGCCGTTGAACACGAAGTAAACGTCGCAGTCGGTCTCGAACAGAGCACGCAGGCGGTCCGACACTTTGCGCGTCCACTCGTCCTCGCCGTAGGCGGGCGCGTGACCGGCGTTGGCCGCCGCGAAGGCCGCCATGGCCTCCGGGCAGATGCCGGCGTAGTTGTCGCTGGCGAAATGTTGCATGGCTCAGCTACGGTCCAGGTTGAGGGGCTCGCCCGACTCGGCCGCACACGCGGCAGCCGTGAAGAGCACGTCGGTCGAGGAGTTGAGCGCGGTTTCGGCCGAATCCTGCACCACACTGATCACGAAACCGATCGCCACCACCTGCATGGCCACGTCGGCGCTGATACCGAACAGCGCGGTCGCCATCGGGATCAGCAGCAGCGAACCACCGGCCACGCCCGACACGCCGGCAGCGGCGAGCGAGGACACGATGCATAGCAGCAGCGCGGTGGCGAAGTCGACCGGGATGCCGAGGGTGTGGGCGGCGGCCAAGGTCATCACCGAGATCGTGATCGCGGCACCGGCCATATTGATCGTGGCGCCGAGCGGGATCGAGATCGCGTAGGTGTCTTCGTGCAGGCCCATGCGACGGCACAGCTCGAGGTTGATCGGAATGTTGGCGGCCGAGCTGCGGGTGAAGAATGCGGTGACGCCGCTCTCGCGCAGACAAGTGAACACCAGCGGATACGGGTTGGTGCGCAGCTTCCAGAACACGAAGAGCGGATTGACGACCAGTGCGACGAAGACCATGCAGCCGACGATCATCATCAGCAGCCGCCCATAACCGAGCAGCGCGTCCATGCCGGCTTCGCCCATGGTGGCTGCAACCAGGCCGAAGATCCCAAGCGGGGCAAAGCGGATCACCACGTGCACGATCTTCGAGATCGCGTCGGCGAGGTCATTGAGCACCTTGCGGGTGCCGTCGCCGGCGTGGCGCAGGGTGATGCCCAGGCCGATCGCCCAAGCAAGGATGCCGATGAAGTTGGCCTCCATCAGCGCCTTCACCGGATTGGTGACTGCGCTCAACAACAGATTCTTGAGCACGATGAGGATGCCGCCCGGCGGGGTGCCACTGGCGGCGGGCGCGTCGAGCACCAGCGTGGTCGGGAACGCAAAGCTGGCGAGTACCGCCACCAGCGCGGCGGCGAAGGTGCCGAGCAGGTAGAGCATCAGCACCGGGCGGATGTGGGTAGGCTGGCCGTGCTTGTGGTTGGCGATCGCCGCCGCCACCAGCACAAAGACCAGGATCGGCGCCACCGCCTTCAGCGCCGCGATGAAGAGGTCGCCGAGCAGGGCGACTGACTTGGTCGCGCCGGGCGCGATCAGCGCCAAGGCGACGCCGAGCACCAGACCGATCGCGATCTGGGAGATGAGGCTCAGGCGCATCACGCGCTGGAGAGCCGTAGGGGTAGCAGTGGTCATAACATGTCTCCTCGTTGATTACATTATTTTGATGATTGAATACCCAACCTGGGCTTTAGCTGAACGCCAGGATGGCGTGATCAGCACTCGGGAAAGCTGACTGCGAGACCGCCGCGGGAGGTCTCCTTGTACTTGTCCAGCATGTCGCGGCCGGTGTCGCGCATGGTGCGGATCGCCTGGTCCAGAGAAATGGTGTGGGCGCCGTCGCCGTGCAGGGCGAGTTGTGCGGCATTGATCGCCTTGATCGACGCCATCGCGTTGCGCTCGATGCAGGGCACCTGCACCAGACCACCGACCGGATCGCAGGTCAGGCCGAGGTTGTGCTCGAGACCGATCTCGGCCGCATTCTCGACCTGCTCCGGCGTGCCGCCCATGACTTCGGTAAGGCCAGCCGCCGCCATCGCACAGGCGGAGCCGACCTCACCCTGGCAGCCCACCTCGGCACCGGAGATCGACGCATTCTTCTTGCACAGCGTGCCGATCGCCGCCGCCGCGAGCAGAAAATCGGTGACGTCGCGCTCACTGCTGGCGGGCTGAAAATTCATGTAGTAATGCAGCACAGCCGGGATGATGCCCGCCGCACCATTGGTGGGCGCGGTGACGACCCGCCCGCCGCCGGCGTTCTCTTCATTGACGGCGAGCGCGTACAGGTTGACCCAGTCGAGCGCGGCCATCGTGTCGCTGATCAGATTGCGCCCGGCCGCGCGCTCGCTGAGCTTGCGGTGCAGTGCAGGCGCGCGCCGGCGCACATTAAGCCCCCCCGGCAGAACGCCTTCCTGGGTGATGCCGCGCGCAACGCAAGCGCGCATCACGTCCCATATACGCTGCAATGCGGCACGGGTGTCGGCCTCGCTGCGCCAGGCACTTTCATTGGCAAGCATCAACTCGCTGATGCGCAAGCCGTGGCGTCGGCACTGGGCGAGCAACTCGGCGCCGGTGTCGAAGGGATAAGGCAGCACGAGCTCGGCCTCGGCCGACACTCCGGACTGCGCCTGCGCCTCGTCGATAACGAAACCGCCGCCGATCGAATAGTAAGTGTTCTCGTACAGCACACCGGCCTCACCATGGGCCACAAGGCGCATCGCATTCGGATGGTAGGGCAGGCTCACCGGCAGCAATCTCATGTCACGCGCCCACTCGAAGGGCACCGCCACCGCGTCGGCGAGCCGGATCACGCCTTCAGAGCGTGCGCGGCCGACCGCGGAAACGACGGCGTCCGGATCGACCTCATCCGGCCGCGCGCCCATCAGCCCGGCAACCACCGCGCAGTCGGTGCCGTGGCCGACGCCGGTCGCCGACAGCGAACCATACAACTTCACTTCGACGCGGCGGACCTGCTCCAGCAGCCCTTTTTGCTGCACGAGGACGGCGAAATCATGCGCCGCGCGCATCGGGCCAACGGTGTGCGAGCTGGATGGTCCGATACCGATCTTGAACAAATCGAGGACGCTGATGGACATGGACGACTCCGCTTGAAAACCAGGGTTGATTTAATTTACCTAAGCACGAAAAATACTTATCGCTGCATCAGTCCATTCTCTACGTGCAATGAAAACGACTCAATCGATAGTTTTTTATCTATGCTTTAGATTTTCTAAATCATGCAACCCACAGCGCCTACCCAGATCCATACCCGGCTCCGCGTGTTCCTGTCCGCCGCACGCCATTTGTCGTTTACCCGCACCGGCGAAGAACTGCACATCACCACCGGCGCTGTGAGCCAGCAGATCAAGCTGCTCGAGGACTGGCTCGGACAGCGCCTGTTTCGCCGCCTGCCGCGTCGCATCGAGCTCACCGATGCGGGCACGCGCCTGCTCGCCGCAGTCGATCCTGCGTACTCGGCAGTGGACCTCGCCATCGGTCGCCTGCGGGGTGGCGCCCTCAGCGGCGTCGTGCGCGTGCGTACGCTACCGTCATTTCTCGCGACCTGGCTGGTGCCCCGGCTGCCCAAGCTGATGGCGCGCTTTCCGCAAATTGAGCTGCAAGTTGAGGCCGAAGACAGCACTTACTCGCTGCGCGACGGCGAGTTCGACCTCGCGATCGACCTCAACGACGGCACCTATCCCGGCTTCCAGAGCACTGTCCTGCTCGAGGAGGACATCTTTCCGGTGTGCTCACCGCGGCTGCTGCAGGGCCGTCCGACTTTGAATTCGCCTGCGGACCTGCAGCACTATCCGCTGTTGCACGACATGACGGCCTGGCGCGGCAGCCCGCCCTACGCCGAATGGGAGCGCTACCTGAAGGCTATCGGCGCGCCGCAGGTCGAGGTGCGCCGCGGCTACATGTTCAACCGCAATCACATTACGATGCAGTGCGCGATCGCCGGCATGGGCGTGGCGATCGCACGCCGCACGCTGATCACAAACGAGATCGAAAGCGGCCGGCTGGTGGCGCCGTTTCAACAGACGGTGCGCACCGGCAAGCGCTACTGCCTGGTGTACTCGGCTGGCGCACTCACCGACCCACGTGTGGCCACGGTGCATGACTGGATTGCAAGCGAGGCGCGGGGAGCCGACATCGCAGCGATGTCGGCAGACGCGGTGTTGCGTGCCACCCCGGGTTCCGACGCTCGATATACGCCGGCACCCGGGCCACTGCATCGGCTCTGACACGCACCGGTCCTGCACCGGTGCACTCGCCTCTCAAGGAAACGCCGGGCCGCTCCAAGTTTCCTTGCCCCAACGGGGGGCGGAAACGTTGCAGACGTTTCCTGGGAGCGCTCAACGCACGAAGATCTGCGGTGTTCCGAGCGACATGTCGCCGCCGGGCAACTGGATGTTGCCGAGCTTGGTCATACTGTCGGCGTCATACACCGCCACATCGTTCCAGGTACCGGCCAGATAAACCTTGCTGCCGTCCTGGTTGAAGTTGACCACATAGTACGAGTGGTCGAGTGTGGCCGCAGCCAGCAACTTCTTTTCCTTGATGTCGTATTTCGCCAGGCGATTGAGCACGCCATACATCAGGTTACGGTCTTTGGGGGAGCGCACCCCGGTAAAGTAGATCTCGGTGAGCTCGCCAAAATCGACGGTCTCGGTTTCGCCGGTTTCGAGGTTGACGTTCATGTAACCGTACAAAAACTGTGCGGTGTTCATGTCGAACTTGTCATCGGCAAACTTTGCGGCGGTGTAGAGAATCGTGAAGTCGCGGGTGTGCGTCTGCAGCGGCCAGGCGTTGAGCACATCGGGCGGCGAATAGAGCGGACGGTCCCAGTTGCGGCTGGCGATCGCGACACTGCGCTCGCCGGTCTTGGGGTCGACTTTGTAGATGTCGGCACCGGCCATGTAGAGCGCGCCGTCCTTGCCGGTCTGCATCACGGTCACCTGGCGCGGCGCCGGCAGCACCCGGATCGGCTTCGCGTTCATGCCCGCGGCGGTGTCATAGACCGCGAGGCGAGTCGGCTGGACCCGGTAGTGATCCTTCTCGAGCAGCGTCGGGCTCTGGATGGTGTAAAGCTCCTTGCCGTCCGGTGACAGCGCGATCGAGAAGATCGACTTGGTGCGCTCATTGGGTGCCTGCGACATCGCCGCATGAAAGGTCACGGCGCAGGAGTCCATGTCGATGCCGTAGATGTCGCCAAAACGGTTGTTCAGGATGAACGCAGTCTTGCGGTCGGGTGCGACCTGGATGACCCCGGGGCTGAAGGCATCGGGCAGCTCGCAGGTCTTGGCGACCTTGTCTTCGGCGAGATCGAGCACATGCAGGTTGTTGGGGTAATTCGCAACGACCATGTATTCCTTGCCCGGTGTGAGCGTCGCGCCGGTCGCGGCCATCGCTGAGGTCGCGGCGGCCATGGTGCCAAGCGTCAATAGCGCGGCGGCGACAATGCTGCCGCGGGATTCGAGTCTGGGCGGTTTCATCATTTTAGGTCCTCGCCGGGTTACAGGTCTTTCGGGAATACGGTGCCGAGGTTGCGCCAGTCCTCACGGGAGTTCTGCGCATCCTTGTTCCAGTCGGGATAGGTGTTCATGACATCGGGCACCTGCGCCGGCCACCAGCACGGATCGGCACAGCCATACAGGTCGGCCTCCATCGGCTGGCACAGCGAGGCCACGCCGCCAAACGCATCCACTTCCCAGCCCGGGTCGACCGTGGCGCTGCAGCCGGCAATGGCACTCATGGCCACCACCTCTTCAACCCTGTCTTCGCCCACCGCCTTGGCGAGCAGCTGCGCTTTGTTGTTGATTGCCTTGAGATGTTTCATTTCAGTGAGCCCTCCGGGGGGAAATGTGATGATCGATGAAGGCCGGGTTGACGGCCATGATGCGGCTGTAAACCTCGATGCCGAAATCGACCCAGTCGCGCATCAGATCGCAGTAATGGTAAGTGGGGTGGGCAGGGTCGCCATAGCGCGCGTAGCTCTCGTGATAACAGCCGCCCGAGCACAGGTTACGGATGCGGCAGGTTTCGCAGCCGGTGTTGCTGCGGTCGAGCCGCTGCGACAGAAAATCACCGAGCGCCTCGTGCTTAACCCCGTCGCGCACATTGCCGAAGGTCGGCAATGTCGAGCCGGTGAAGCGATGGCACAGGTTGAGCTCACCCTTGTGGTCGACCGCGAGCATCTTCAGGCCGGCGCCGCAGGGCAGCGACTTCTTCTGCCCTTCGTGCAGGTCGGTGATCAACTGGTGCAGGTTGGAAAACCCGATGTTGCGGTCTTCCAGCGCGGCCTCAAGGTAGCGCTGGCCTAGGCGCTTCAGGCCGGCGAACACTTCGACGAGCTCGTCATTGCTGAGGTTGAAGGTGCTGATGTCACCCGAGGTCACTGGCGCAAACCCGACCTCGGCAAAGCCGAGCTCGTTGAAGAGGTGGTCCCAGATTCGCTCGACCTCGGTCGTGCCGTGGGTCAGCGTGACCCGTGCACCGACCGGCCGCGCGGTGTAACGCGACAGCAGGCGCTCGGCTTTCTTCTTGACCGTTTCATAGGTGCCCTTGCCGCCCACGGTGATGCGGTTGCGGTCGTGGATCGCCTTGGGGCCGTCGATGCTGATCGACAGGCCGAAACGATGCTGATCCAGCCAGTCTATGGTGTCGTTCGAGAGCATCGTGGCATTGGTCGTCATCACGAAATCTACGATCTTGCCGAGGTCGGCGAAGCGCTTCTCGCAGTATTCGACCACGGCCTTGATCAGCCCGAGATTCGACAGCGGCTCGCCCCCGAAGAACACGATGTTGTAGCGCTTTTCAGACGGCGACTCCTTGAGCAGCATCTCGATCGAGTCACGGGCGGTCTCGAAGTCCATCTTCTTGCCGTCTGAGGGTTTTTCGAGGTCTTCCTTGTAGCAATAGGTGCAACTCAAGTTGCAGCCGGTATTTACATTCAATACCAGGGTCGTGAGCGGAAACTTGTCGACCCTGCGCACGCCCGCGTCGTCTGACTGCGGACGTCCATCCGCCACCAGTTCGAGCGCGAGCAACTCGTGCAGGGTCTCGACGATCTCGTCTTCGCTGAAGAGATTCCTGAGCCGCGCCACCAGCGCCTCGGCGGTCAGGTGCTGATCGCGAAGGCTGTCGATCATCGAGCCAGTGAGGCTGTCGATCGCGAACAGCGAGCTGGTGGGGATGTGAAACAGCATGCGTGTGTCGTCCACCTGCACTTCATGCAGGTTGTGCTCGACCAGATTGAGTACTGCGCCCATTTGCATCTCCAAGGTCTGTTCCGGATCGGGCCGATCCGACAGTAGCGTCGGCCCGCGTTCTTCGCCCACCCGGCAAACGCCGGGCGCGGGCTGGATCACGGAATCGGCGGGTTGTTCCAGCGCTGTATGGTCACGATCATCTGACCCTGGCCCTTCACCTTAGCGTCGCCATCGCTCAGCTCGGCGACTACGGTGAGGTTGCCGGCGTTGTTGGTAGTCATGCGCCGCTCGGGGTTCGGGCCCGCACCGGCCGGCGAAAATATTCCCGACTTGGCATCCATGACGCCCGAGAACTTCACATCGCCATCTTCAGCCGCGACCTCGTTGAAGGGCTCGACCGACCACACCGCGGGCATGATGCCGATACGGTAGTCGTCCTCAGTATTGGCAAGCCCGTCCGGACCGGCGGCCCAGGCCTCGGCCTCGAAGCGCCCCTGCACTGGCGGCGTCGAACCACCATTGCCGCCGACCCGGGCGATGTTGTAGTCGGGCACGACCTTGACCGCGGCGACCTTGTCGTAGAGCGCCAGCGTGCCGCCTTCGGCCGTGCCGACCTTGAATGGATGCACGCCGCGTGCATCTGCATCGGCACGCACCCGCAAGACCATCCGGTCGGACGACTCCTCGACCACCTTCACCAGGCTCACGCCCTTGGGCAGCGTGGGCTTACCCTTGAGGCCCGTGCCCACGATGGTCAGGTTCGCCTCGGTCCCCGCCTTGATGAACGCAGGATGCACTCCGAGCACATGGCTGGTGGCGCTGTCCTGGCGGGCAGCGACCACGTCGGCACCGACTTCGTCGTTCTCGCTCTCGAACATGCGCCCGCTCAAGGTGTCGCCGGCCAGCGCAAACACCTGGCGCATCGCGACCCCATCGACCGTCAGGCTGCCGCGCCACTCGTAGCCGGTGTAGATCAACACCTGCCCGGCGCCCTTGAGGGGCGTGCCATCGTCGTAACGGCCCTCAAGGGTGAGGAGGTATTCGTCCTTTGCATCGGCCGGCTTGAGCTGCATGGCTCCGGTGAAACCGCCCTTGCCGGGCAGCTTGCCCGATAGCGTCCAGCCCCCCGCAATCTTCGCCGGGGCAGCGGTTTTCCAATGGGTCCAGGCATCGGACTCGAGCGGAAAGTCTTTGGCCAGCGCCGGCACCATCTCGGCCAGCGCAAGTTCGAACCAGTCACGGTCACGGGCGAGCGCCTGATATTCGGTCGTTGGCCACTGGCCTAGATGGAAGTGCACCAAGTGCTCCCACTCCGAAGCCGGACGGCGCTGCAACATGACCCGCGCACCCGAATGGCAGCGGGCGCACATCTGGGTAAACTTCTCGGATTCGAACGACTCCATCGTGTTCAGCCGGCGCTCGAGCGCATAGCGCGCGCCCTCGGTCTCGGACGGGGCAAGCCCCTGGGTGTCGGCCAGATATTTGACCAATGCACGCCGGTCGTCAGCCTCGAGCTTCAAACCGTGCATGATCTGCATGCGCGCAAGCGTCATCAGCCAGCCCTCGGGCGTTTTGCGCTGATCGCTGATGCGACTGAAGTGCCCGTCCTTCTCGGTATGGCAACTGAGGCAATTGCCGCGGATGATTTCCTGCGGCGCCTTGTCGGCGGCCTTGACCGGCGCCGTCAGGGTCAGCGCGGCAAGGCCTGCTGCTGCCAGTGCCTGTGCAATCGATCTGATTTTCAAGGTAAGACTCCCGGTTTTGCGGTCACGCAAGGACTTTGCCGTCCCCGCGTGCCATTCCTGTTTGGCTCGATCCAAGCGCGCACCGGCCAAGAACGCACCGGACCCGCTATTCGCGGGGTTCGTTTTGATCTGGATCAAACGAATCCCGTTGAACCCATACTAGAAGCACCGACACGGAAGTGGTTATCCCAAACTGGCAAATGGACGCAGATTGTGCGCACGCCACTGGCGGTGAGCCACGCACGGGTTTAGGATCACACTACAAAACCAAAAGAAAAGAATCGACTTACGATTCGGAGACAAACCTGAAATGAAACACCTTGCCGGCCTGCCCGACGCACCTCGGGCAGGCTCTCCCTCGCCGCATCCGTACTTGGCCGCCCGCACCAGCATCAACCTGGCCGCACCACCAGCGTGCGGGCGTACAAGCTCGTCCAGACCAGGCATCCCTCTTCCTGTGCCGCAAAGCGTCTGGCTGGAAGTGCCACAGCGCACGCGCAGCAATGGCACAGAGCCTGCTTCAGATCGCTCGAGTTATCGGGGAGGACCAACATGCTGAGCACGCTCGCGGCGGCGCAGGAACAACCGCCTTTTCTTGCCAACCTGCGCTACACCAGCGATGCGGACGAACACGCCGAATGCCTGCGTGAGTGGGGCCAGTGCTACGACCAGTTGTCGGCGGGCCGCTTCGAGGGCTTCTTCGAGGACTTCTGCTTTGGTTCGGTACAGATCTTTCGCGAACGCGCCAATCAGGCGATTCATGAAAGCGGACGCCCGTGGCTCGGTTCGCACACCATAGGAGTGCCGGTGGAGCTCGATGGCAACGGCTGGTTCAGCGGAGAAATCTTCAATCTCGACTCGATCATCAGCCTGCGCGGGGGCGATGAGCTCGACTTTCGCACCCCGCGCAAGCACGACATTCTGGCGGTAACAGCCGATGCGTCCGCGCTATTCGCGTATGCGCTGCAGGTAGACCATCGCGACATGGAAGCTGAGCTCACCGGTCATCAGATCCTCCACGCAGAGCCGGCCCAAGCAGCCAGGCTGCGCGAACTCCTGGCAACCGTCATGAGCAGCCTGCGCGCAACCCCGGCGCTGCTCAAGCATGCCCAGACCCGTAAGGCGCTCGAGCATGCCGTGTTCGCGGCCATCGTCGACTCCATCACCGCCGAATGCCAAGTCCGCTCAGCGCCCTCGGGGCGTGCTCGCCGGATCGTGGTCGAGCGCGCACGCGAATTCATGCGCAACCATATCGAAGACCCGATCACCGTCGCCGACCTGTGCGTCGAGCTGAGGGTATCGCGCCGCACCCTGCAATACAGCTTTCAGGATGTGCTCGAACTCAACCCGGTCAAGTTTCTGCGCGCACTGCGCCTCAACGGTGTGAGACGGGCACTCAAGCAGGCCGACCCTGCGCGCGACACGGTAGCCGACATCGCCGCCCGCTGGGGCTTCTGGCATTTGTCTCACTTTGCGGCCGACTACCGGGCGATGTTCGCCGAACTGCCGTCCGAAACCCTGCGACGCGGCATGAGCGGCGACGCCTGAGGCGCGCCCCAATTTTTCAGGGCAGCACCGGCCTGATCCTGGCTGCTGCGGCGCGCGCCCGCTCGCGGGCCACGTCCACGTTCTCACCGTTCGCAACCGCTACACCCATGCGCCGCTTGACGAAAGATTCGGGCTTGCCGAACAGCCGCAAGTCGGTATCTGGCACTGCAAGCGCCTCGGCAACACCTTCGAACGCCACCGCCCCGGCATCGATGCCGCCGTAGATGACCGCAGAGGCACCCGGCTCGCGCAAGCGGGTATCGACCGGCAGCCCGAGGATTGCACGCGCATGCAGCTCGAACTCGGAAAAACGCTGCGAGCACAGCGTGACCAGACCGGTGTCATGCGGGCGCGGGCTGACCTCCGAAAACCATACCTCATCGCCCTTGACGAACAACTCCACCCCGAACAAGCCGCGCCCGCCCAGATTGGCGGTGACCGCAGCGGCGATCTCGCGCGAACGCGCCAACGCAGCGGCGCTCATTGCCTGCGGCTGCCACGACTCGACATAATCGCCGGAAACTTGGCGATGCCCGATCGGCTCGCAGAAGTACGTGCCCACCTTGCCCGCTGCATCGCATGCGCGCACCGTGAGGAGGGTGATCTCGTATTCGAAGTCGACGAAGCCCTCGACGATCACCCGTCCCTGGTTTACCCGGCCGGCCGCCGCCGCATAGTCCCAGGCAGTGCGCACGTCATCCGGCCCGCGCAACAGTGACTGCCCCTTGCCAGATGACGACATCACCGGCTTGACGATGCATGGGTAGCCGATTTCGGCATCGATGGCCGCCTGCAAACCGGCAAGCGAATCGGCAAACCGGTAGGGCGAGGTCGGCAGGCCCAACTCTTCGGCGGCCAGCCGGCGGATTCCTTCGCGGTTCATGGTCAGGCGGGCGGCACGGGCGGTCGGAATCACCTCGGCAAGCCCTTCGGCTTCGATGGTTTCGAGCATGTCGGTCGCGATTGCCTCGATCTCGGGCACGACCAGATGCGGCCGCTCGCGCTGGATCAGCGCGCGCAGGGCGTCGCCGTCGGTCATCGCGATCACATGGGCACGATGCGCGACCTGATGGCCGGGCGCATTCTCATAGCGATCGACCGCAATCACCTCCACGCCCAGGCGTTGCAGCGCGATGATGACTTCCTTTCCCAACTCGCCCGACCCCAGCAGCATGACCCGCAGCGCGGCCCCCGAGAGCGGTGTACCGAATCTCATCACAAGCTTCTCCTTGAAAATCGACTGCCCGAGCAGGGCTTTGGTCTCAACATCATATGCGGCATGCGCATGCCGGACAATGGTGTGAAATAAAGCCGTTAATCTGCTCAAGCTTTTCTTCGCAATGCCGCTATATTTGCTGCAGGCGACGGCAAAAATGACGTAGACGCCAGGTAATCGCATTTCCCAAAGAGGATTGACATGCGCATCAATCAACCCGTCACCAATGTCGAAACGCCCGTACCCGACGGCCGCTTCATATACAGCCGCACCGATACGCGCGGGATGATCACACATGCCAACGACTTGTTCGTGGAGCTTTCCGGCTTTACCCGGGAGGAGTTGATCGGGCAGCCGCACAACCTGGTGCGCCATCCCGACATGCCGGAGGCAGCATTCGCCGACCTGTGGAAGTCGCTCAAGGCCGGCAAGCCCTGGACAGGCTATGTCAAGAACCGCCGAAAGGATGGCGGGTTCTACTGGGTTCATGCGTTTGCGTCGCCGGTACGCGAAAACGGGCAGGTCGTCGGCTATGAATCGGTGCGCAGGCGCGCCAGCCCTGAAACCGTGCGCGTCGTCGAGAAGGCCTACGCCCGCATTCGCGCCAAGGGCGCTTCGTCCGGCCTGCTGGTGGAAAACGGTCGCATCGTGCGCAAGGGGCTGCTCGGAAAGCTCGGTGGCATGTCGCTTAACACGAGCGCGACAATCGCGCTGGGTCTTCTGTTCCTGCTGATGGCCATCATCGCCGGTCTTCAGCTCAAGGACCTGGGTGCCAGCGCAGCCGGCATCTCGACACTCTACCGGGATGGCATGCAGACGACGGTCCAACTCGGGAATGTTCGTGATGCGCTCGCCACTGCACGTCTGGTCATGTTGCGGGCCACACCGGCCGAAAGTGCATCCGCAAATGCGGCGGCACTTGACGGCCAGCTCAGCCGCATCGAAGAGAACTGGCGAACCTACCAGGCGACCGAGCTGACCCAATATGAGCTCGATTTCGTGGCCAGGCTCGCCCCTCTGATCCGGGATGTCGCAAGACTCGTGAAGGAAGGCAAGGACGCGCTCGCCTCCGGACGATTCAGCGCAGCTCAGACAGTCGCAAGCAGTACCGAAAACCTTAGACTGCTCGATCAGACAAACACCTTGCTCAACGACCTGCTTGCCCACCAGGGCGAGGTTGCTCGCGAACTCGTCACCCAAAGCGATGCGCGTTACCGCAAGGACATCTGGATAGCGGGGCTGGCCCTGGCCGTGCAACTCGCGCTGATCATCTTCCTGAGCCAGGTCGTGATGCGCAGACTGGTTCGAGACCTCGATTCACTCAATCAGACGATGTCGGCCTCGCAACGTGACGGCGACCTGCGTCGCGTAGCGCCGGTAAACCGGCGCGACGAAGTCGGACAGATCGCAGACGCCTTCAACTCGATGCTGGCCAACATTCAGGCAATCCTGATCGAAGTCAGGTCTGCGGCCGGCAATATCCTGACGCAGTCGGGCACGCTTGCCCGCGCCAGTCAGGATGTAGCGAACGGCACCGCCTCCTCGAGCGATGCTGCAGCCTCCACTGCGGCCGCGGTCGAAGAGGTCACCGTGGCAATCAACGAAGTGGCAAGCAACGTCAGCGAAGCGGCAAACGCCGTGCGGCGCAGCAATGCAGACTCTGTCGCGGGCATGAACACCGCCGGCCAGGCGGCCACCGAAATCCTCAAACTGGCCGAGACCGTGCGCAACACCACCGCAACCATGAGCAAACTCGCTCAGTCTTCCGACGAAATCGGGCGGATTGCGACGGTGATCAAGGAGATTGCCGATCAGACCAACCTGCTCGCCCTCAACGCCGCGATCGAGGCTGCGCGCGCCGGCGAACAGGGCCGAGGCTTCGCGGTCGTGGCCGACGAGGTGCGCAAGCTCGCAGAGCGGACCACCAATGCGACCACCGAGATATCGTCGATCATTACCTCACTCAAGAGCGAGACCCAGGTTGCGGTCGACAGCGTGACGGCGGGCGAGGCACAGGTCACACGCGGGGTCGAGCTCGCCAACGAAGCCAAGCAGGCGCTGGCCGCCATCCAGGCCTCGACGGCGGGCAGTCTTTCGCTGGTTGCAGATATCGAACTTGCCACCCGCGAGCAATCGAACGCTGCAACCGCCATTTCTCTGAACATCGAGCAGATTGCGCGCATGTCGGAAGAAGGTGCGCAGTCGGTGGCAAACATTGCAGGTTCTTCGCAAAACCTTGCCACGGTGTCTGAAAACCTGAACCGTTCATTGGCGCGAGTCACCATCTGAGCATCCGCCCGGGGCCGACAGCGTCGGCCTGATGCAAACATCAGTCCTCGAGTTCTGCCCAGAACTTGGTCACGAATGGCTCATACTCGGGTGAGGCCTGGAACTCCCGCAAGGCCTCATCGAACAGCTTGATGAAATCGGCGCCATACGCAAAGTGCTCGGCATACCGGGCGGCATACCCGATATGCGCGGTTTGCGGCGACAGCACCGTCGTCTCCCTGATCGGCGCCAGATCACGCTCGGCTGTCCCGTCGCCAAATCGTTTCACCAGGCGCGCATAGCTGGCAGAGATCGCATTACGGTCGTTCGCATAACAGTCGACGCTACCGAACGCGGCCAATTGAATCAGATTCTCGGAATTACTCGGAAACTCGGCTCTTTTCACGCTGCCATTATGGATCGACGCCCAGAACGGCTTAGATTGAACGGCAAAACCCAGATTCACCGACACGGTCATGCCCTTGTAATCCTCGGGCCAGCGTCCCTTGAAATCGCTGGGGAGTCGATCCTCACGACACACGATCACCAGGTTTTCGCTACCCAGCGGGGCCGAATAGGGTTTGATGTAGGGACGCTCGGCCTCGAAGCGATAAGGCGGGAAAAGACCGAAGGCCTCGCCCTCCTCGAGCATGACCAGGCCGCGCCTCCACGGAATCGGCTCGAGCACGATCTCGTAGTCAGGCAGACGCTCGTCGACCTTCCGAATGATCTCCGGATACAAGCCCCTGAGCACATTACCCTTGACGTATGAGTAGGGAAAGTAATCCGCGTCGCCATGAAGTGTCACGCGCACCGGCGTGATGCTCTCACCGGCGGCACTGGCCACACCGGGTATCGCCATGCACGCATACAAGACCAGCGTATGGAGGCTGTGAAGCCTGAGCATGCGACACCTCGGGAAGAATGGATTGACCACACTCTACACTCAAGCATGAGCTCACGTCACCAGGGCTGCTATACCCATGAACTGTGTTTGATCCAAGCAATTAACCGCGCGGCCCTGGCAGGATCAATGGCCAGCGTAGCCGCGACCGTCTCGAGCGGGTTTGGAGCGGCCTCGCGCAAAATGCGCAGCACCGGCGCAAGCGGCAAGCCGTCGATATGCCAGACCCCCAGCGGTTGATCCGGGGTCACCACGACCTCGTGCTGTTCGATGAATCCGTCGCTCACGACAGGCATCGTCGCGATCCCGACGCATTCGGGCGTGACCGCCTGATGACTCGCGAGCGTATCCGGCCAGGTGCTTCGTGCCTGCCAGAACGGCTGGCCCGGCCACTGCGTTTCAAGCGCATGAAAATCACGCCCGATGCGCGCAAAGCGATAGAACAGCGACTCCACCCGGCGGTGATGAAACTGGCTTGCGAGCGCCGCATCCACAGGCCGCTCGAGCAGGGTGGCGATCACCGCCGGGGCCTGCAACGCGGACGACAAGGCCTGGAAGATGCCGTTGCCGGACAAGGGGTCCACCGCCATAGCCGCATCGCCCACCCGCAAGCAGCGCTCGCCCACGAGTTCTTCGACCAGCACCGGTGTGCTGGTGCGCGCATGCGGCTCGCCCACTGGGCTCGAGTCCGCAATGAAGGGCCGCGCAGCCTCGAGCCTATCGAGGCGCGCACGACAATAGTCACCCAGCAGGCGCTTGGCCGGCAAAGCGCCGGTGGCCACATCGAGCGTGAGCTGGAGGTAGCGCGACCCATCCGGCATGCTTGCCATCCACGCCCAGCCATCTGTAAAGCTCTCCACCGCCGATCCGCCCTCGCCCGGCGGGCCTTGCCAATACTGCAGAATCGAGACCGTTTCGGGTCCGCGAACTCTCGGCGCACCCGCAAAGGGCGCGGCCCGCCCGCGTGCCTCGACCACGAAATCGCCACGCACCCGGCGTGGCCCATCGACAGTCTCGACCTCGATCTCGGCGCCTTGTGCGTTGCTTGCCCAGGTGCTCACCCGCCCATCGATCAGCACAACACGGTGCTTGGTCAGGTCGGCAAGGAGCCCCCGATCGAAGGACTCACGATCGATCAGGCGCTCGGTATTGGCGGCGCTGGTCTGGCCGTTCCAGGTTACGCGTCGCGGCGAGGGCGGAGCGACCGCGGTCAGCGCCTGTTCGAAGCCGGCACTATGTAGCGCGGCAAATACGCGCTCCGACACCCCCTCGACCGCCCGGAAGCGGCGCGGCTCGGCGATCAGGGTAACGGAATAGCCACGGCGCACGAGTCCGATCGCCGTGGCCGCCCCGGCCGGCCCGCCACCCAGTACAACGACATGATGATCGCGTGGTTCGCTCATGTCTCAGCCCCTCCTGTGTTCCGGCCCACGATAGCTCGCCTGGGCCTTCAGTGCCTCTGCGACGGCGCCTGGCTCATGCGTCACACCTGCGCTCAGCAAACGCGCGACATGAGCCGAGAGATGCGCACACCCCATGCTGGCACCACTGCCCGCAAGCGCGCCCTCCAGCGGTCGGACATGGGCCCCGAAATCTGCATGCCGGGTCGCGAGCCAGGACAACTCATCGCGCGTGCAGCGTGCATCGCCCGTCATCCGGAAAACACCCGGATAGGCGGACGGATAGACCGGATCACCGCGCGCAGGACTCGCCGCGCAGACGATCACGCCGGCATCTACCGCCCGCGCACAGGCCGCTGCGAGCAAGGGACGGTCCTGGCTCAGCCCTAGGCTGAGGTTGATGATCTCAACCCCCTCGTCGACCAGCCAGTCGATCGCCGCGGCGACTTGCAGCGCCGTTGTGGTGAAACGCTGGTGAAATACCTGGGCCATGACAAGCTGCGAGCCCGGGGCAAGGTGGCGGATCACACCGCCGATCGCACTGCCATGCCCGAGTTGATCCGGTGTCGCCGCCTGGCATGACACGAGTCCATCAACCAGCACGAAACTCGCCGACCGGTAATCGGACAGCCATTCGTCCTGGCAACCACTATCCACAACACCAATGCGCGGCCACTCAGTCATCATTTGCGCCCGTCTGCAACTTGCCGTCTTCCAGCGTCAGATAGACATCGCAACCTTTCAGCGTCGCCGCGCGATGGCTGATCAGGATACGGGTGCGCTTCGCAAACAGGAGGTCGACCGCGGCAATTACCTGGGCCTCGGTTTCTTCATCCACCGCCGAGGTGGCCTCATCCAGTATCAGTACCGCAGGCGACTGCAGCAGCGCACGCGCAATCGCAATGCGCTGCTTCTGCCCGCCCGACAGCTGCTGCCCGCGCTCGCCGATAGGGGTGTCGAGCCCCTGGGGCAAACCCTCGATAAGACTGCCAAGTTGCGCGTCGTGCGCCGCAGCCAGCACGGCAGCGCCGTCGGCATCGGGCATCGCATAGCGAATGTTGTCTGCGAGCGAGCCGCGAAACAGCACGATGTCCTGGCTCACCACCGCAACTGCACGCCGCACATCGCCCGGCGCGAGCATTCGCAGGTCGACGCCATCGAGCAACACACTGCCCTCTAGCGGATCGAAGTGCCGCTGCAGCAGATCGATCAGGGTGCTCTTGCCCACGCCGGATGTACCCGACAAGGCCACCTTGGCCCCACCCGAAATGTGCAGATCGACGCCATCCAGCACCCGCCGGGTGCGTCCAGGATAGGCGAACACTACCTGGCGCAACTCGAGATCGCCCGCCAGCACAGGTGGCAGCGGGCGCGGGCTGTTGCTCACCGTGACATCGGGCACGGCGCGACGTAGCTCGCCCACCCGACCCAGGCTCACGCTCATGCGCTGAATCGCCACATACAGGCCCAGAAGACTCCCGACCGGCCCGGTGGCCATGCCGAGATAGGTCGAGAAGGCAATCAGCGCCCCCAACTTCCACTCCCCCTGGATGACCCACCAGCCCCCGATCAGAAACGCCGCCGCGCGGGTAAGCGAAGTCAGGGTGCCGGGAATAGCCTGGGTGAAAAACTCGGTGACCTGCAGCCGCAACAAGCTGTTCAGATAATTGAGGTTGAGCCCGCCGAGCCGTTCGGCTTCACGTCGCTCCTGCCCGGCCGACTGGATGAACTTCATCGCAGGCAGCGTCTCCACCAGAAAACTCGAGAGATCGGCCGAACGCTCGCGCACCTCCCGCACCTGGCGCTCGACCTTGCGCCGCATCCAGCGTAGCCACAGAAACTGGGCAGGCACCAGCACCAACACCAGCAGCGACAACTGCCATGACAGCGCCAGCATCAATGCCAGCGCACCGGCAAGCCCGATCACGGCACTTACCGCCGAGAACAGGCTATCGACCGCAAAGCGCTGGATCTCGGCCACGTCGCCATCGATGCGCGACAGCAGGTCGCCGGTACGGCGCTCGGCGAAAAACGCAGGTGACAGCGTCTGAAGGTGGCAATAGACGTCGCTGCGCAGCGCAAACAGGATGTTGCCCGACAGCCGGGTATGCAGATAGCGATTGAGCCCGGCGAGCGCCGTGCCGAAGATGCCGACCAGCAGCATCGCCACGGCGACTCCGACCAGCTTCCCGTAATCTTTCGCGATCAGCCCGTCATCGATCAATATCTTGGTCAACCACGGTTGCAGCAACACCAGCATCGAGGCCACGAACGACAGTCCGAGCAGGCCCAGGATCGCCGCCCTACGCGGGCGTACGAAGCTGTAAAGCCACGCGAAGCCTTCGCCAAGTGCAACGCGATCGCTGCTTTCAACTGCACGGATCAACCATCGAAGGCTCAAGTCTGAGAATTCCCGGATTCAGTTTTTGGTTGAGGCGTGCCAGCCCAACCAGGCCGCAACGATAACCCGGCCGCACCGCACGAGGATAACCCGGATCGGCAACGCGTCGAACAGGCGAGCCGGATTCAAGCGAGCGGGGACGTGCTTGCCGATTTCGGGTACCCGCAAACCCTCCGCCAGGCCTAGAATCTTCGAACACCTATGGGCAGACAAGTGATCGTCTGCCCACTCGCAAAATTCATACGAGGCAGCGAGGACGGCAGAGCGCCAACCACAGCCCGCCCGATCGAGGAGACATCGATGACAGCACCCAGTTATGTTCATGGCGCATCCGCAAAGGCCCTCATCGGCCTGACCATTGGCCGCTACTTCGACGAGGCCTGCGCCCGTCATGCCGAACGCGAAGCGCTGGTGGTGAGACACCAGAATGTGCGCCTGAGCTTTGCTGGGCTCAAGCTGCGGGTGGATGCGCTCGCCTGCGGGCTGTTGCGGCTGGGGCTCAAACCTGGCGAACGCATCGGCATCTGGTCACAGAACAATCTCGAATGGACCCTGACCCAGTTCGCAAGCGCCAAGGCCGGGCTGGTGATGGTCAACATCAATCCGGCCTACCGCACTTCCGAAGTGGAGTACGCAATCAATCGCGTCGGCTGCCGAGCGCTGGTGGTCTCACCCGCATTCAAGAGCAGCGATTATCTGGCGATGCTGGCCGAGCTCGCACCAGAACTCGCCGACTGCGCCCCCGGGGCATTGCGCTCGAACCGCCTGCCCACGCTCGAGACGATCATCCGCCTGGGAGCCGACAGGACCGCTGGCATGCTCAACTTCGATGCCCTGCTCGCCGCTCCGACCCGTGACGAGTTGATCGCGCTCGAGACGCTCGGCGAGCAGTTGCAGTTTGACGACCCCATAAACATCCAGTTCACCTCGGGCACCACCGGCCATCCCAAGGGCGCGACGCTGTCGCACCACAACATCCTCAACA
>JAEUNS010000056.1 GCA_016790005.1 Zoogloeaceae bacterium | reverse complement strand
AATACAGCCGCTGATGCGATTTTCACCAATAGCCCCACAGTGTACCCGGAGATCGGGCGATATATACGTCGATTGCTGCAGGTACGCGCCATGAAATGCATTTGCCGCACACGCAAGGCGCGCCTGTGCTGGCACAATCTGACGGCGGTGCGCTTTGCGCCCGAGTAATCATGTTTTCGGAGCTGACTGATCATGGAAGCGTCTCCATCGCCCGGTACGCTGCTGTTCGTCGATGACGAGCCGAGCATCCTTTCGTCCTTGCGCCGCTTGTTCAGGCCGCTTGGTTACACGATCCATGTTGCCGAAAGCGGTGCCCGCGGTCTGGAGTTGCTGGCCGAGCATTCGATCGATCTGGTGATCTCGGACATGCGCATGCCGCAGATGGACGGCGCGCGGTTTCTCGAAGAAGTGCGCAATCGCTGGCCCGCGGTGATGAGGATCTTGCTGACCGGTTACGCCGACGTCACATCCACCGTGGCCGCGATCAACCGTGGCGAAATCTATCGCTACATTTCAAAACCCTGGGACGACAACGAGATCGTGCTGGTGGTGCAGAAGGCGCTCGAGTACAAGCGCCTGCAGTCCGAGAACGCGCGCCTGCTGGCGCTTACCCAGGCGCAGAATGCCGAGCTCGAGAGCATCAATGCCAGCCTCGAAGCCAAGGTGCAGGCGCGTACGACCGACCTGCGACGTGCCATGGAGTTGTTGCAGGCCTCCAACGGCAATCTCAAGAAGTCATTCCTGACCACGATCAAGCTGTTGTCAGGGCTGCTCGATCTGCGCTCGCAATTGCTGGGCGGGCATGCGCGCCGGGTGGCCGAGCATGCCCGCACGCTGGCGCAACGGCTGGGCGAGAACGAGGCGAGCGTGCAGAGCATCTTCTTTGCAGGGCTCTTGCACGATATCGGCAAGATCGGCTGGTCCGAAGACCTGCTCGACAAGCCCTGGAACCGGCTGACCCCCGACGAGCGTGGTATCGTCGTCAAACACCCGGCGGTCGCGCAAAACCTGTTGATGGCGATCGAGCCCCTGCGCGATGCCACGGTGATCATCCGCCATCATCATGAGCGCTTCGACGGCAAGGGTTATCCCGACCAGTTGGGCGGCATCGCGATTCCGGTCGGCGCGCGCATCCTCGCGGTCACCAATGACTACGATTCGCTGCTATTGGGCACGCTCACGGCGCGCCCCCTGACGCCCACCGAAGCCCGGGTGTTTCTGAACGACAACCGCGGCTCGCGCTATGACCCGACCGTGGTGGATGTGTTCGACGCGATGCTCACCGAGCGCAAGCAGACCGAGCTCGAAGAGCTGCAGGTCAGAATCATGCATCTTCACCCCGGCATGGTGCTGTCACGCGATGTCATGCATCCGGAAGGCTATCTGCTACTGCTTGCCGGGCACATGCTCGATGAGCACCTGATCGGACAACTCGCCAAGATCGAAAAGGCCGGAGGCCGGCAGATTCCGGTGTTTGTTCGCAACGACGCAGTGATTGGGCGCGACAAGCTCAAATGAACCGGCTCTCACTCGATAGCCTGAAAGTCGAACAGACTTCTGCGCTTCCAACCTTCCAGTGGGACGCGCGCTACGAAACCGGGATTGCGCTGGTCGACGCCCAGCACCAGACCCTCGTCGCCATGCTCAACATGCTGATCGCAGTGCTTACCGGCGAGCATGCGGCAAGCCCGGACGAGATCCTGGCGCTTCTTGACGAGCTCGACCGCTATGCGCGCCTGCACTTCGCCGATGAAGAGCGGGTGATGCGCGAGGGTGGCTATGCGGCTCACGAGTGCGACAAGCACGCGCGTCAGCATGCCGTGTTTGCCGAGCAGATTGGCAATGCGCGCAACGAGTATCTCGCAGCAGCCCATCCGATCGGGCTGCTCGAGTCGCTTGCCCGCTTCGTCACCAGCTGGTTGTCGTTTCACATCCTGGGTTCGGACATGCAGATGGCGCGCCAGATTCGCGCTGCTGGCGAGAACTCGCCCGACCTCGCGGAGGTGGCTAGAAACAGGGCGAACGAGGCCGGTCGTACCGAAGTGCTGGTCGATGCGATGCAGCAGGTCTACACCCTGATGGCCGAACGCAACGCCGCACTGGCCGCGGCGCGGGATGAACTGGCGCTCCTCAACGCCAGCCTCGAGCAGCGGGTGAGCGAGCGCACCGCCGATCTGCAGGCGGCGCTCGATGAGCTCGGGCGAACACGCGAGCAGTTGCTGCAATCCGAAAAGATGTCGGCCATTGGCCGGCTGGCAGCAGGCGTGGCTCACGAGATCAATAATCCGATCGGTTTCGTCAGTTCGAATCTCGGCACCCTGCGCCAGTATGTCGAGGGCCTGGTTTCGCTGGTGGACAAATATGACCGGATTCATGCACGTCTGCCGCTCACCGAGTCGGGCCGTGCCAAGCTCAAGGCACTCAAGGATGCGATCGACTACGATTTCTTGCGCGACGACATCGGCTCACTCCTTGCCGAAACCGGCACCGGCGTGGCGCGGGTGAAGCGCATCGTCGAGGATATGCGATCGTTCTCGGACATCGGCGAATTCGAACCCCAGCCGACCGACCTGAACGCTCTGGTCGAGAGTCTGGTGCCCCCGCTTGCCAATGACCTGGAGGGGCGCGCCGGGATCGTGTGCAGCTGTGAGCCGCTGCCACCGGTGGCCTGTTTGCCGACCCAGATCGCTCAGGTGTTGACGAATCTGCTTTCCAACGCCGCACAGGCAGTGACGCCGCCAGACGGTCAAATCGAGCTCAAGACCCGCAGCGTGGGTGAGGCGGTCGAGATCGAGGTGACCGACAACGGTTGCGGCATGTCGGCCGACGTTGTTCAGCACATCTTCGAACCTTTCTACACTACACGGCCGCCGGGGCAGGGGGTGGGACTGGGCTTGTCGCTCTCCTACGAGATCATCAAGCGTCATCGCGGCCAGATCGATGTCACCAGTGAGCCGGGCAAGGGCACGCGGGTGGCGGTGCGCTTGCCGCTTCTGCAGTGAATGCCCCCTGTGAAGCGTGCCGTGGCGGGCAGGCTCAGGGCGTATCGGGGGCGAACTCAGGCTGACCTGCTATGGGCAGTTCGACCGTGAAGGTGCTGCCGACCCCGGGTTCGCTCTCGGCATAGAGCCGGCCGTGATGCTTTCGCACGATGTCGAGCGACAGCGACAGGCCCAGACCGGTCCCTTCTCCCGAGGCCTTGGTGGTGAAGAAGGGGTCGAAGATCCGCGCCAGATCGCCGGGCTTGATTCCGCACCCGGTGTCGCTGATCCGGATCATGATGCAATCGTTCTCGACCGCGGTGCGAATGCGGATGGTGCCCGGATCGCGAATCGCCTGGAGCGAGTTGGCCAGCAGGTTCAGAAACACCTGATTGAGTTGTGACGGAATGCACCACAGGGCGGGCAGCTCACCGTATTCACGCATTACCTGTGCCTTGTGTTTTATTTGATTGCGCAGAATGTTGAGGGTCGAGTCGAGCCCTTGATGCAGGTCTGCGAGCTGCCACTGCTGTTCGCCAACGCGCGAAAAATCGCGCAGATCGCGTACGATGCCCTGAACGCGGGTAAGGCCCTCACGCGTTTCCGAAAACAGGGTGGGCAGATCCTCGCGCATGAACGCGATGTCGCTCCCGGCATAGGCCGATTCGGCGGCCGCCAAGGCTGACGGATCGCCCGTCCTGGCTGCAGCATGAAACAGCTCGAGCAGTTCCAGGAGCTCGTTCGCATAGCGCTCGAGTGAGCCGAAGTTGGAACCAACGAAGCCCAGCGGGGTGTTCATTTCATGTGCGACGCCAGCGGCGATCTGGCCGATCGTGGCGAGCTTTTCGGACTGCACCAGCTGCAGCTGGGTTTCCTCGAGCTTTCTGTTCAGGTTCAGGGTTTCGATCAACTGGCGTTGCATCGATTCGCTCGCCTGGCGTGCGGCGCTGATGTCACGCTGGGTGCCGACCATGCGCGCGGGCTGGCCGTCCTGACCGCGTTCCACGATCAGCCCCCGGTCCTGGATCCACATATACGCGCCGCTGGCCATGCGGATGCGAAATTCGCACAGATAGGTATCGGCTGCACCCTCGACATAGGCGTCGAGCTGCGCCCGCACCCGCGGCAGATCATCTGGATGAATCGCGCGCTCCCATGCCGCATACGAGTCTTCAAACTCCGTATCGGCGTAGCCCAGCATCTGCTTGAAGCGCGGGCTGAATAGAATATCGCCGGTTTCGATGTTCCAGTCCCAGACGGCGTCACCGCTGCCCTCAAGCGCAAACTGCCAGCGTGCCTCGGCTTCGCGCAGCTTGTTCTCGGTGTCCCGGCGCAGGGTCACGTCGCGCAGCATCAACAGGGTGGCCCAGGAATCGGCGTTGCGAAACTGGCTCGCCGAAAGCTCGATGTCCACCCGCTTGCCATCGCGTAGTTCCAGGCGCAGTTCGCGGCGTTCGGCGGCTTGCAGCAGATCATCGCTGTCAGCCGGGTCTGCGCC